>DHKB01000070.1 GCA_002407045.1 Candidatus Bruticola papionis
GGTCGACCTGGACGATTGGCTCTGTCACCATCAAACGAAGGTCGTCCCGGCCTGTTGTTGCCATTGTTCTTATCGAAATTGGGACGGCCTGGTCTGCCGGGACGCACATCTTTGTCTATATCGGGACGCGACGGATGGTCTGGTCTATCCATATCGGGGCGATCCGGTTTGCCTGGCTTGTGGTTTTTATCCCAATTGGGACGATCGGGACGCTGGTTGTTATTCCAATGATCGTTGGGACGCGGCGGACGCTGACCATTATCAAAATCGTGGCGCGGAGGACGAGGCTTGGGCGGAGGAGGATTATAGCTGGGACGGCTCGGCGGTGGTGGCGGCGGAGGATTGTAATAGTTGTGGTTATAATTCCAAGGAAGCCAACTGTTATTCCAGTAGCGATAGTAATTATAACCTGGACCCCACCAGAAGCGGTGTCCACTCCAGTCCCAACTGCTACCGTAGAAAACTTCATTTAAGAGAGTATAGGTGCCCCATTGAATGGCTGAGTTTATAAAAGTATAGCCAAAATTTGGGGTCGTAGAGATACCATATACGGTATTTACATCGTAAGAAGGTACGGTAATAGTATTTGGATTGGTAGGATTGATGTAAATATAGTTGTTTTCACTGCTGACTGTCACTTCATCGTTGGAAGTCAACTTTTTGTTGTCGTAAGCAATTTTGCGCAGCTTTTGTATAGCTGTGTACATCTCGTCGTTCTTATTAGTGAAAACGTCGGCCAAATCGTAAGTCCAGTCCATATCGCTGGACATATTGTAAAGCACGTCTGGAGTCGCCAAAAGAGAAACTACGCTCTGGTCTAAGTCTTGGGCTTCGGCTTTTTTGGCGATTTCTTCAAGAGTGGCTTTGGGGTACTTATCTAAAAGGTCTTGGGCAGCTAAAATCTGTTTAGGGTAGGTGGACGCGATTAATACGTTGCCCAACAAACTATCTGGGTAAAGGGCAATAGGTGCCAGAATCTGCTCAACGCTTGATAGTTTTACAGTTGTCTTGGGCGCAGATTTGGCGCTGACTTGCAGCGGCAGAAACATGCAAAAGGCTAGCATTAGCGCCAGCCAAATTGCTCTGCGTGCCGTAACTTTCCTCATACGCTACCTTCTTTCTGAACATAGAGCCGTATTTTGCTGTGTTTGTATTTGAGCTTGTTTAGCCAGGATAGTTCCTGCTAAGCTAAAGATAAATATAAAGAAACAATAAATGTTTTTTTATTGTTTGCTAAAAAAATGCAGCAATGCGTCATTCTAGCACGTTTTTGTAGATAGTGCAGGAACTTTTTGTCTTGATATTTGCCAATTGGCAGGCATTTTATGAAATTGGCGGAGAAAGTGGCCGACTATGTTCCCTGTTAAGATTTTATATGAAGATGAGGCCATATTGGTTGCTTTCAAGCCTGCTGGGTTGCCTATGCATACCAATTTAGATTCAGAGCGTACTAACTTTGTTGGTCTGTTGCAAGAAAAATTAGCTAAGCGAGATGGTCGTCCAGGCTATTTGGGTATTCACCAGCGTCTAGATTTAGGTACTTCCGGTTTGGTAATTTTTACCCGCTGTCAAGAAGCTAACGCTTCTTTGGCCAAGCAATTTTTTGAACATAGCTTAAGCAAGATCTATTTAACTATAGTTGCTGCGCACGGTCATTTGGCTAGTAAGGAATGGGATTGCCGCTATGCATTGGGAGAACCTAATAAACGTGGAGGAGCTGTGCGTTGGCGCCATAATCCCCAAACTTCCGATCTCGGCTTTAAAGAGGCTTGGACTCATTTTATTCTAAAAAAGCGAAAGCATGGTCTACTGCTGCTTCAGGCCGAACTAAAAAGTGGACGCAAACACCAAATTCGTGCTCATTTAGCAGCGCAAAAAATGCCTATTCTCGGTGACACTCTTTATGGCGGTGCCGACAGAATAAAAATTGAGGACACTACTTTTATGGTTGAGCGTCCTCTGTTACATTCTTATGCACTCAAGTTGATTCATCCGTTAAGTGGGACACCGTTACAAGTTGTTGCTCCTTTACCGACTGATTTTGTTAACATAATGGCTGTAGCTGATCTTGGAGAAGTAAAAGACTATGAAACCTAAAGTTTTGGCTATTATGGGGCCAACAGCTTCTGGAAAATCGAAATTAAGCTTAGAACTAGCTCGGGCTTTTAATGGCGAAATTGTCAGCGCTGATTCTGCTCAACTCTATATTGGCGCCGATATCGGTACGGCTAAGCCTACCGCTGAAGAACTGGCCCAGGTACCGCATCATTTGGTAGATATACGTGATTTATCTTCACCTCAATTTAGCTTAGCTGAGTTTAAACAGCTCGCTGGGGCCGCTATAGAAGATATTTGGAGCCGCGGTCGTCTTCCTATTGTGACTGGTGGTACTGGCCTATATTTGCGTGGTTTGCTGGATGGCTACACTCTAATAGAGCTACCGCCAGATCCAGAGTTGCGTGAGAATTTGAACCAGTGTTCTTTAGAAGATTTACTAACTCGACTAGCCCAGCTTGATCCCCAAACCTACGCCAAAATAGATAAGTGCAACAAGCGCCGCGTAAGTAGAGCTTTAGAGGTTGTATTGCAAACTGGTCGCTCTTTTAGTGAAGTTTCCCGCCGTGAGCCGCCCGATTTTGACATCCTGAAGTTGGGCATCAATATTGATCGTTCAACTTTGTATGAACGCATAGACTGGCGCTGGCAAGTTATGCTTAAGTCTGGGTGGCTTCAAGAAGTAGAACAACTCAAAGAACAGGGACATGAAGCTGACTTACGACGTTTGCGTATTTTGGGCTATACAGAGTTATTAGACGCTCTAAACGGCAGCATTTCTTTGGAGGAGGCTGGCGAAAAAATTCGTTTCGCTACTCATCGTTACGCTAAAAGACAGCAAACTTGGCTCAAAGCTGAAACTGGTTTACATAAAATCGAATTTGGAGATAATTTGCTCGGAGAAGCCGAGGCTTTGGTAAAAGTTTGGCTTGCCGATAAAAACGAAGGATAGAACTTTATGGAACAGACTAAAGAATTAAAATTATACAAATGGCAAGGATTAGGCAACGATTTTATTATCCTAGTGAGCGAGCAGTGTGACTCTTCGACAAATTCAGATTTGGCAGTAAAATTGTGCAATCGTCATTATGGTATTGGCGGCGATGGTCTAATCTATTTGTTCAAAGATAATGAACATTTTATTAACATGGTCATTTTTAACGCTGACGGAAGTCTTGCTGGTATGTGTGGCAATGGTATCCGTTGCTTGGCTGCTATGGCCAATCGTTTGGGCTGGATCGCTTTGGGAGAAGAAACTGCTGTAAAAGTAGGCAACAGTATCAAGAAAGTTACTGTTTTGAGTCACGATCCGTGTTTAGTAAAGGTAGATATGGGCAAACCTACCGATTTGAAAAAAATTAAAGGCAACTTGCCTGATGGTACTGAGTACGAAGGCATGGAAGTAAATATGGGCAATCCCCATTTAGCTCTGATTTTGCCTCATTTTCTGATGGAAGCAGAAGATAAAGATGGAAATAGACAACGCCATTTTGCTTGGCCTGATGTGCTTACTTATGGGCCAGAATTGGAATATGCTAGTGACGATCCCCAAAGAGCGCAAGATGGGCAAAATGTAGAATTTGTTATTCCTCAAGATAGAAACAATTTACATATGCGAGTTTGGGAACGCGGCGTAGGCGAAACCTTGGCTTGTGGTACAGGAGCTTGCGCTTCTTTTGTAACTGCGCACAACTTAGGATTGTGTGGTTTAGAAGCTGTAGTTCATTTGCCGGGAGGACGTTTGGCTATAGCTTACGGAGCTGACGATCATATCATGATGACCGGCCCGGCTGAATTTGTCTTCGAGGCTTCCATACCGGTAAAAAAATAATTTTTCTCTTTGCTTTGGAGGTTGAGTAATATGTCAAATACTGTAAAAGCACCCGTTGTACGTTTGCAAGAATTGTTAAATTCCAAGGGCTTACAGGGAGCTGTACTTACTTCTGCTGAAAGTATTAGATATTTCTCCGGCTTTACTAGTACTGACGGCTTAGTTTTTGTCGGCGAAGGCCATGTGGCTGTCGTAACCGATTCACGTTATTGGGCTCAGGTGGAATCTCAATGTCCGCAAGTTGAATTGGTTAAATATATTTCCCACGAGCATCGCAACTTGGCTAATGCGTTAGCTGTTTGGATGAAAGGCCACAAACTTGGTGGACGTTTGGCTCTCGAGGGGCGCAGCCTTACTTTAGATGCTTACTTAAATTTACAAAAAGAATTGGTTGAAGGAGGCCTAGCTGAGAGTTTAGTTAGCTTGTCTTCTGATATAGATGAATTGCGTTTAATTAAAACTGAGTCCGAACTTAAAGCTATAGCTAAGGCGGCCCAGGTGGCTGATGAAGCTTGGAAAAAGACTTTGCCTTGCTTTAAGGTTGGCATTACTGAAGCCGATTTTTGCGCCGAATTGGAGTATCAGATGCAGAAATGTGGCGCTCGCAAACCTTCTTTTGACACGATAGTCGCTTCAGGGCTCAATGGCGCTTATCCTCACGCTGTAGTAACGGATAAAAAAATTGCTGAAGGGGAATTGGTAACTGTAGATTTCGGTTGTCTTGTGAATGGTTGGTGCAGCGATATTACCCGCACTATTTGGATTGGGCAATTGAGCGAAGAAATGATCCAAATTTGGTCTGTAGTTAAAAAAGCTCATGATGCTGGTGTACAAGGTTTGCGCCCTGGACTCACTGGTGGACAGGCTGATAAAATTGCCAGAGACATTATTGAGGAAGCTGGTTTTGGCCAATACTTCAGCCACAGTTTGGGCCATGGTGTGGGCTTAGCTATACATGAGGGACCCGGATTGAGACGCGAGTCTACTTTAGTGTTACAACCACATATGACCGCTACTATCGAGCCTGGAATTTATATACCTGAAGTTGGTGGCTGCCGTATTGAAGATTTACTCTTCTTGACGGAAGATGGTGCTCAAGTTTTGAGTCACTCTCCCTATCAAGTTCCTGGCCAAATCCACCCGCTGGAATCTTTTTAGCTAAACGAATTGGTCAGTTCTGATATAGTACTTTTTGTGCATAAATAATATGTATATATATGCATAAGTACCGATTTTGGTAAAAACAAAATCGCTATTCAGGGCAGGAAAAGGCCCAAATAAGCAAACAATATCTCGATATCTGATTTAGATAAGGGTGAATTTATGACGGAAAAACTGCGTATCGGAGTTATGACTAGTGGCGGTGACGCCCCGGGCATGAATGCAGCAGTACGTGCTGTTGTTAAAAGCGCTATAAAGGGCGGAGCCGATGTCTATGGTATTTATAATGGCTATGTCGGTTTGCAACACCCTGAAAATGGTGGCGTTAAAGAACTTACAGTCGGGGAAGTTAGCGGCATTATCAATTTGGGCGGTACTATTTTGGGCACTGCTCGTTGTGACGCTATGCTCAAGCCGGAAGGACGCCGCAAAGCTATTTCCACTTTGGTGCATTATGGTATCGATCGCCTGATTTGCATTGGTGGAGATGGCTCTTTGACTGGTGCTGAAAATTTGCGCCGCGAATGGGCTGAAACTGTTAAAAGTCTGGCTGAAGCTGGAGAACTACCTGCTGACTCCTTAAAAAAGCATCCTTTCCTCAGCGTAATCGGTTTGCCCGGTACCATTGATAACGACCTTTGTGGCTCCGATATTACTATTGGAGCTGATACCGCCTTACATCGTATTGTTGATGCTGTAGACGCGATTTTCAGCACTGCAGCCAGCCACCAGCGTACCTTTGTTGTTGAAGTTATGGGACGCCATTGCGGCTATTTAGCTGTAATGACAGGTTTGGCTACCGGCGCCGAATGGGTACTTATTCCTGAAGATCCTTGCCCTGATGGTTGGGAAGAAAAAATGTACGCAGCCTTGAGTAAAGGCCGTCACGCTGGTAAACGAGCGGCCATTGTTATTATTGCTGAAGGCGCTCGCGATATTCATGGTAAACATATATCTGCCGATTACGTACAGAAATTCCTCACCCAAAAAGGCGAAGATGCCCGTGTGACTATTTTGGGTCACGTACAGCGTGGAGGTTCGCCTTCAGCTTACGATCGCAATTTGGGCAGCTTACTTGGCCATGAAGCTGTTAAATACGCTTTGCAAGAAAAGGTGCAACATTCTGTAGTCGCCGTTATGAAAGGTAATCGTCCTGACGCGATTCCTTTAATGCAAGCTGTAGAAGACACTCACAAAGCTCAACAAGCTTGTATCAGCGAAGAAGATGATGGCGCTTTAAGATTACGCAGCCGCTCCTTGGCCGATACTTATGAACTTTTCAAAATCGCTAATGCTACCGAGTTGAAAAAGACTATCCCTCATCCCAAGTGTATTGCTATTGTACACTGCGGCGCACCAGCTCCTGGTATGAATATGGCTGTGCGTACGGTTGCTCGTTTGCTGATCGCCCAAGGGCACGAAGTTGTTAAAGTACAAGGTGGCTTGGCTAGCTTTATTCAAAATGCTTCAGCTCATGAAGTAGGCATTGTGGGACACGATTCCGGCCTCAAGAAAAAGATTGTGGACGGCGATCCTAGATTTGAATTTTTGGAGTGGATGAGTGTAACTGGTTGGGCTTGTGAAGGTGGCGCTCGTATAGGCACTTGCCATACTAGCTTTAAGCCTTCCGACTTGTATGTCGTTTCCGCTTCAGCTAGGGCCAAGGGCATCGATGCCATTATCGTAATCGGTGGCTGGGAAGCTTACGAATGTGTCAACACCCTGTACAAAGAGAGATACAGGACTAACAATGGCTCCGGCCATGGCTATCACTTAGATATTCCTATTATTTGCGTACCTGCTTCAATTGATAACAACTTGCCAGGCAGCGAATTTAGTATTGGTGCCGATACTGCTTTAAATTGCATTATCGATTGTGTAGACAAAATTAAGCGTTCAGCTGTAGCTAACAAACGTACTTTCCTTATTGAGGTAATGGGCGCTGAATGCGGTTACTTAGCCCAAATGAGCGGTTTGGCTACCGGTGCCGAATATGTTTATCTTAACGAAGAGCCCAAGAATGCTTCCGATATTTTAAAAGATATTGAGAAGCTGAAGAAGCAATTCAACGAAGAAGGGCGTACAGTGGCTCTGGTTATCAATAATGAAAAGTCCAACTATAGTACCAGCGTTTTGGAAGCTATTTTCGAAACTGAGTGCAAAGGTGACTTCAACGTGCGTCAGGCTGTTTTAGGCCACATCCAGCAAGGTGGTGATCCTACTTCCTTCGATCGTACTCTTTCGGCCAGATTAGCTAATGCTGCTGTAAGCGAACTTATGAAGATCTTCGATACTGATGGCAATACCATGGGCTTTGTCGGCTTGCAACCCGAGGGTATAAAGTTCTTCGATTTCTACGATTATGATCGTATGACTGAGAAGACTTGTCGTCGTCCTACAGATGAGTGGTGGTTAGAAGATTATCTTAAATTAAATAAAGATTTGACCTAATCTGGTAAAAATCACTGCTTTTTCAAAGGGAAGATCTTTTCTCTAGAATTTTTCTTCCCGTTTGTTGCTTAGAAAAATAAACTCGACTGCTTTATAAAAAGCCGTCGAGTTTATTTTTTTGCTAGAGAAGAGTGCTTGAATATTAGCCGTCCAAATTGCGGAATTTGTGAATAAGTTCGATCTTGGCTTCCAGCAATTTGGTTGTTAAAGAGATGTGGTAAATGTGCGGATTGCGCATACGCAACACACCTGTATCTAAAGCATTTAAGTCGTTAAGTCTATTTTGACGCATCTCTTCTAAACTTGGGGCTGGGCGAGTGCGTTGACCATTTGTCCAAACTGTCTCTAGCATAGGTTCCATACGGCTAATGTCTTCGCGCTTAATGGTGCGGAACATACTCTTTTCGCTGGGATGGTGCAAAACAATGCGCTCTTCCAGATCGGGACGCTCGTCAGCAAAGCCAATTAAGTCGGCCGTAGCGCGATTGCGCTTATCATAAATGCGCCAAGCTGTTTTATGACCTGGGTTGATAAGTTTGGAAATGGAGTTGGATAATTTCATGGCTGGCACCCACTGGCCATCTACTTCTAAGGCTACCAGCTTGTATACGCCACCCAAAGAAGACTGACCAGAAGAGGTTATGAGACGCGTACCTACACCATAAGAGAGGCGTTTTATGACTCGGTCGGCGTTTACTCCATTGCGACTAGCTTCATCTCTAATCTGAGCGTGAATTTGTAAAATAGTCATCTCGTCTAAGTCGTTAGAAAGAACGATGCAAGTGTCAGGGAAGCCAGCTTCGTCCAATACTTTGGAAACTTGCATAGACAGATAAGCTAAGTCGCCGGAATCTAAGCGCACACCGACGGGCTTATACCCTTTTTTGCGCAGCCTCTCAAAAACTGTAATGGCATGAGGCAAACCACTATTTAAGGTATCGATAGTGTCAATAAGGAGTAAGCAATTGTCAGGATAAAGGTCGGCGTAGGCTTGGAAAGCGTCTAGCTCTGATTTGCCCAAGGCCATCCAAGTTTGCACCATAGCATGGGAGTGGGTGCCTTTGGGAGGCAGTCCCATAGCGCAGGATAAACCAACGTTGGAAGTGTAATCACAGCCACCTATTAGAGCTGCTCTAGCTCCTTGGTTACCTCCTAAACCGTGAGCGCGGCGTAAGCCAAACTCCATTACTAATTGGCTGCCGCAACTATGACGTACGCGTGAAGCCTTGGTGGCGATAAGGGTCTGGAAATTGATGCAATTGAGCAAGGCTGTTTCCAAAATTTGGCCCATCGCTAAGGGGCCTTCCACCATAGTTAGAGGCACATTGGGATGGACTACACGCCCCTCAGCCACCGATTTAATGGTCAATTTCTTGAAATTGCCCTCTTCACGCAGCCATTCTAAGAAGTCTTTTTCAAAAACTGGCTTGCCGAAACTGTCTTTCTCTCTGGCAAGGTAGCCTAAAGCTTCGTCGTCGAAGCTAACGTTGTCCATCCAATCGAGCAACCACTCCAAACCTGCATTGATGCAATATCCAGCCTGGTGTTCGCCGTAATTGGGGTAATTGCGGAAAAAGTGATCAAAGTGGGCTTTTTGTTCATGAATACCGGATTTAAAGTAGAGCTGAGCCATAGTCAGCTGGTACATATCGGTAAAAAGAATGCCTTCCATTAGCTTAAATTGAGAAGCGTCCATTTGTCGGTAAAATCCTTTATCAGTGATGGGTGCAAAAACTATAAAAAGAGGCCGACTTCAGTTGCAAGAAAAAAATATTACCAGCCACCGAAGACGACCTAGACTCCCTTTTTTTTCAACTATAGATATCTGGCGTTACTCAAAGCGGCATAAGCACAGCCTATGAGATTAGCGTCTTCTACTTTGATAATAGAGAAAGTCATCTCGGCAGGAATTAAAGAAGGTAAGAGCTTAGCTACGCGAGGGGCTAAAGCAGGATCGGCCCAATAGCGACTGCCTTCAGCGGTAATGCAAACTCGTCCCTTATCACCTAAAACGCGCATCAAGCCAGCCAAGCCTGCAGCGATTAGGTCGGCAGAACGATTTAAAATAGCTTCTGCTAAATCATCATGCTGTTGATCTCGTAACTCTACTAGTTGTCCAGTACCTTTGTAAGGGTCAAAAGAATCACTTTCGCCATTGGCCTGTGTATAAATGAAAGGTAAATAGTAGCCTGCGACAGCTTTTTCGTAGCGGTGCTGGCCCGGATTGTCTAAACTTTGGTCCAATTTATCATCAAATTGGTTAAGGTAAGGCGGATTAAAGTTGCCAGACTCTAAATTGACAGCCATGCTGTCTTGCTTCCAAGGGAGTTTACTCAACTTATTGTCGTCTTTGACGTCGGCAAAAGCGGCCATGTTGGTACCTGTGCCGGCAATAAGTCCTATATAGTGCTCAAAATTGTGGGCATTAGCTCCGGCCCCGGCTAGAAGAGTAGCTACGGTGTCGTTTAAAACGGTAATGGAATTGGCTTTATAACCATGGCGTTGCAAAGCTTCTAATAGCATTTTGCCAACTAAATGGCCTTCTACGCCTTGAATATGGACATCTTTAGTCCATTGGAGTAATTTGGCATCAGCTTCTGGAGTCGATTGAGCTGGATAAGAAAAACAGTAACCAATAGGCAAATTGGCTTCCGGATTAAGTTGGACGGCCAAAGAAGCTTGCAAATCAAAGAATTCTTCAGCGGAAATAGATTCACCATGACGTCCGGCTGGAATGGTAGCATGAACCGGACCGGCTTCAAGTTTATGGGTGCCGTCTGGGTTGAGCTTGATAATGGCTGCTCTAATATTGGTGCCTCCAGTATCAACTACCAATACGGTTCCGCTGATACCTTGAGGGGGAGGAGCTAAATAAGCGGGGATAGCTTTTATCTCTTGGCCGTCTCTGACCAAACCTAGTTTGATACGTTCGCTGAGTATATTGGCAGTCTCTTCGAGTTGTTCCCGGCTAAGAGTAAATCTTGCCAAAAGATCCGGGGTATGAGCCATAATCTGTTAGCCTCAAGTTGTATAAATTCAGCGCATAGCCGACAGCCAGCGCCAAGTTCAGCAGAGCCTTTTGCTTAGCTAAGTCTCCGCTTAAGATTTTAGTGTTTCGGTAAAAACCGTGGAAATCTTTGAGCAAATTGCTGAGCTGTCCTTCTAAACGCTTGGTACTTAGTGGAGGAGACGTCAAATTTCTGCCTTTTGCCAATAAGGTATGATAGAAGCACAAACTCTCTGCTTGAAATAGCAATTGGCGCAATTGTGGTAAGTGGTAAAGTTCGAGTGCCTGAGCAATAGGGAAAGGCCCAGGCCAATTTATGTTTCTGTCGGCTTTGCGAAGCCAAGCCAAACGGTACTGAGCGCGGCGCCAAGCTGGAGAAGCAATGAGCTTCCCTAAAATTGGGCTGAGGCTTGGCGCCGCGCTCAGGGCTTCTGGCGGCCAGGGGGGCACAGCTTGGGTGTGGATAGATAGTTCGGCCCAGGCGAAGTTGCTTAAAGTAAAAGTGAGGAAGGCTCGGTTGGGCGCTTCGATTTGCACGTAGGCATTTAAAGGCTGATTTAACAAAGGTGTGGGGATAGTTTGCTGGCCTAATTTTTCGGTTAGACACATTAAATCAGCCTTGGAACCTTGGGCCCAGGCAGCTATAGGCAACAATAAAGCGCCCTTGCACCAGCGATTAGGAAAACCATCCTGGAAAGAGAGGGCCGAAAAAAGTGGATTTATTTTGAGCGAACAAGTATCTAAAAAATCAAGCCAAGCTTCGCTTTGTAAAGCTGAGCAAAGAGCTTGGCGCCAATTGAAAAAAGTAAGTTCGCTCAAAGTGGAGCAAGTTGAGTTCACAGGCAAAGAAAAAAGCCGACAGAGGCAACCAACAGGCTGACGGTGGCGGCTACATTTTTAGTCGAAAGTAATATTGCCGTCAGAGTCAGATGATTTAAGTAGACCGACGACAAAGTCATAAATAGCCAGAAGAGTAGGAATACCTGTCCAGCTAAACAGCAAGTAGAGCCAACCTGCCATGCTCTTACCAGCGTAAAATTTGTGGATACCGAGTCCTCCCAAGAAGAAGGTAATGAGCAAATATATTACTTTATTAACTTTTCTCATAAATACACGCGCCTTTCTTATAATCCGGCTGCGGCAGCTTCTTCGCTGTCGCTAAGTTTATTTCTAGAGAGCATCTTTTTATCTTTTGTCTCTTTTCGCCTTCGACATTTTGCTTAAAATCGCAATTTTGCCGGTAATTTGGCATTTTTGTAGGGACTGTTTGGCAATTTTTCCAAAGTAGGAAGTACAGTTGTAGAGGCGGAAAGACAAGCGCCTATGAGCCAAGATTTTTTTAATCCCAATTTATACAATTCTGCAGCTGACGCTTTGCAAGCTTTGCGCAGCGACAATATCATTTTTAATCACCGTTTAGGAGCCAGAATTTGCGCTTTGGGGCGCAAACAGATCCTTTTTTCTTTAGCTTTTTTGGAAGAAGCTGCTGAGTCGGCTGATTTTGCCGATTGTTTGCGCGATAAACGCTGGAATGAGCTAGATGCTGCCGATGAAGAAGGGGCCAACATCATCTTAAAAAGCATAGGGGCTAAGGCTCAAGCGCATGAGGGTGCCTTATATGTACGTACTGAAGATGAAGCTTGGAGCTTGGCTCCTCATGCGGAAAATAGAGCTTTAACTACTACAGGAATGGTGGCTCCGCAAGTGCTTGGGCAGGCTAATGTTTCAGCCATAAAAGGTGTACTTTGGGATCGCAACCGCTTAGAGGAAGCTTCGCTGACTTTATTGGATAGTGAAAATACTTCCGATTTAATAGAAGCTTTCCGCTACCTATTTAGAGCCTCATTGGCTTGTCAGCAGGATCCAACTGGTTTATTAGTTACAGCTTTAAAAAGAGGCAAAGCGGAACTTTCTTCTGAAGTTGCCAAGCAAGTTCGCGATAATTTAGATGGCAATTTGGGACGTGCTTTGCTAAGTCTATTGAGTTTAGACTTGAAAAAATTTAGGGATGCTCTTTTCTACTTCAATCAACCAGAGCAAAGCAAATTTAGAGAGTTGTTGGGCACCGTTTTGCTTTCGGCCCTTTTGCCTTTTGTCAAAGAGAAAGAATTTAAAACTCAATTATTGCCTAGCTTGCCGCATTTGGCTCCTTTAATTGCCCAATGTGCCAGAAATAGCGAAACTTCAAATGCCCAGCCTGAAGAATTTGCGGAACTGACAGAATTTTTAGACGCCCTTTTAGATCAGCTAGATACTTTTGAATTGGCCGATCGTTTCGCTCTATCTGCTTTTATTTTTGACTTGGCTCCCCATTTTCCCCATTTGGGAGATTATTTACTTAAACGCCTAAAAGTTACCAATATGCCCGGCAGTGTAGCTTTCTTGGGCAATATTTTATCGCGTTTACCTAAAAATGATGACGCTTACAACTATTTGAAAGAGCGCTTGTTGCAACTGTTTAACGAGCATGGCAATGAAGCTGGTTTGGGCCGTCGCTTGCGAGCTACATTTAAGAACTTGGGCACAGCCGTCTTGGAAGAGCTTAGCTCAGAACATTTTTTAGCTAACTTAGATGAAAATAGACGCATTTTTGTGGCTAATTTGTGGGCTGATTTTCGTCGCTCTGAGCAAGAAAGTGCAAGTAAAACTTCTAGGTGCTCTACTCACGAACATGGAGAAGATGGCCAATGTAGTTGCTGCCATGAAAATTTTGGGGCTAAGCATGAGCAAGATATGGAAATTCTGCTCTCTGAATTTCATAAGTGGGCTGGAGCTTGTACTCGCGGAGAAGCTTTAAGCTCTGCTCATATGAAAAAAGTCTTTTCTCAGTATGTAATTGGACGTCTGTTGGCCCAAGATAGAGCTTCTACTTTAGCTTTGGTGCGCACCAAACAATTAGACTTGCCTAAAGTTAGGGAAGCTTTGCAAAATTTGGACAGTAAGTGGCGTTTTGCTTATTCATTTTTATTCAATGAAGCTTGTTCTTTGGACGAACCTGATAATTTGACCGTTTTGTCTCTATTAGCTTCTTGTGGACAGCCTGCTTTAGAATTTAGTTTTAAGGTAGTTAGCGAAGACGCGGCCTTAGAAACTGGAGGCGAAGCTTTAAAAGCTGGTACGTTTGCTTTATTGCTTCACTGCCCGGAAATAAAAAAACTCAATTGTAAGCCGGAAATAGAAGATATGGTTGCCAAAGCCTTTGAGTTCCCTAGCCTTAAAGAAGTTGAACCGCAAGATGAGAATAAAAAACGTCATATAGTTTCCGCCGTTTGGCAAAGTTTGGGCTATTTGGGATCGGTACCAGCTATAAGTGACACTCTGCGTCTTCGCATAGTTGAGCGAATTAGCGAAAGGCTTAACGAAAATTCAGCACCTAAAGTTGCTGCTATTTTCAGCATTTATAGGGTAGCGGGCTTACAAGTGAGAGCCCAAATTGAGCATATCTTGGCTCAGATACTCAAGGACGCAAATCCTAATCGTCACCTTTTGCATTGTTGTTTGCAAGGGCTGGCAGAGATGCTTAAGAACGGCCCTATGCTAACTGAGCCGGAAGCTTTTGTGGCTTTGCTTTGTCGCACCGTTTTGAGTAAAAGTCAAGAACCCAATCTTAACGAGGTTATGAAGCAAGTCTTGAGCGGCTCAGCTGAAGGAGATGGAATACAAGTACCACAAGCTTGGGACCATGCTGATAGAACTTTGGCTCTTTCTATTATTGGAGCGGCGGCTTGCCATCCTGAGGCTAGTGAACATTTACACCAAATGTTTGTCTTCCGTCTTTTTTCTTTCTTGGAAGATTGGTTTGAAGGGGTTGAAAAAGGCGCCAATTTATATGCCTACCGAAGTAATCCCATTTGGGGAGCTTTAAGCGAATTGTTATGGCGTGACCGCTCGAATTTTACTTTAAATTTGGCCCGTCGGGCAGCGCTGCGTCTTATGGCTGATTATAAAAAACGCTTGGAAGGTTGCGATTTAACGCAAAGCGAGAGCGCTCAAAAGTTTTTACTCAGTGTTTTGAAAGTTAGCAGCGGTGTGAACTTAAAAGCGAATGGTTTAAATGTCGAATTAGATCGGGCCATTCTTAATACGCTTGCTGATACGGTACGTAATAGTCCCCCGGACAATAAGGCTGCTTTATTCTTGTTGGAGCATTTAGCTAAAAAGCGTATACTGCGCGACCAATTGCAAGAAGATTTAGAAATTTTCTTAGCTCTTCGGGAACAAAATTCTGCTAAATAGATGTTTTGCTAGGCTGCGAATCGTTTAAGGCCATTTAGGCCCAGGGAAGGAACCATGAGTTGCCTTGATATATTGGATTTTACGCGTATTGGACATAGTTAACATACGCCAAGTGGACGCGCAAAGTCCCATAAAAGTCTTCTTTGTCTAGGTAGAGAAAAGGCTTAAATAGGCACTTCGATTGCGGTAAAGGGCAGGAGAGCGTGCCAGCCTTAAAGAATGTGTGGGTCTATTTTGAAGGCGTTGTGGGGCTCCTGTGAATTTATAGGTTGCAAGCATAGTACAGATGCTTGTATGTGTATTGGCGCATTTGCTTAAAGTCGGCTTCCAGTCCAATCTGCTTGTATAAAAAATACGGCGGATTGTCTTCTGGTTAGAACGTCTCGAGTTTAGGCAGTAGATCATAATCTCAGGATCCTAATGTATCAAAAATTTTTACATAGATAAAAACTGGTAATAAATATGACTGCGTATTCTGTTCGGATAGGCAATATCTGCATAGGTAAAGATGCTCCGGTGGCTGTACAAAGTATGGCCAACACTTGCACTGCTCACGTTGACAAAACTGCTGCTCAAGTTTTGGAATTGGCCCGCGCCGGTTCTGAATTGGTTCGCTTCACTGTTAAAGACGAGGATGACGCTAAAGCAGTCCCTTACATCAGAGATAAAGTGCGTGAAGCTGGGTGCCAAGTTCCTTTAATAGGCGATTTCCATTACAATGGCCACTTGCTTTTAAGCCGCTATCCAGATTGTTTGCAAGCTCTAGACAAATTACGTATCAATCCTGGCAATGTCGGCGCTGGTCAGCATCATGATGATAACTTCCGCACCATGGTTGAACTTATTGCCAAAGCTGGTAAAGTTGCTCGTATTGGTGTCAATGCTGGCTCCATCGATAAAGAACTTTTGGCAAAATTGCTCGAGGAAAATAAGCGTTCGGCTTCTCCAGTTAGCGACAAAGAAATTTTCTTGCGTACCATGGCCGAAAGTGCTATGAGCTCAGCTAAAATGGCTGAGAGATATGGTTTGGCTCCAGATCATATTGT
Organism: Candidatus Bruticola papionis; assembly: GCA_002407045.1. Lineage (GTDB taxonomy): Bacteria > Vulcanimicrobiota > Xenobia > Xenobiales > Xenobiaceae > Bruticola > Bruticola papionis. The sequence continues at coordinate 15,788 of DHKB01000070.1, forward strand.
GTTATCTGCCAAGATTTCTAACGTTCCCGACTTGTTAACTGTTTATCATGATTTAAATAAGCGCTGCCCCTATGCTCTCCACTTAGGCTTAACTGAAGCTGGCGTAGGTATGAAGGGCGTGATTAGCTCTGCTGTCGCTTTGGGAATTTTGCTTCATGAAGGCATTGGCAATACTATTAGAGTCTCTCTTACTCCCAAGCCAGGCGAAAGCCGCACTCAGGAAGTTTATGCGGCCCAGGAAATTTTACAGAGTTTAGGACTCCGTCAGTTCTTGCCTCAGGTAGTATCTTGTCCTGGTTGTGGTCGTACCTCTAGCCAACTTTTCCAAAGTATCGCTTTAGAAGTCGGTCGCTATTTACGTGAACGTGTGCCTATTTGGAAAGAAAAAGGCTTCAAAGGCTATAGTCAACTGAGAGTTGCGGTCATGGGGTGCATTGTTAATGGCCCAGGAGAAGGCAAAGATGCCAACATAGGTTTGTCTCTTCCTGGTCGAGGAGAATCACCCAGAGCTTTACTCTTTGTTGATGGTCATCACGAAGCTACTTTAGATGGTGATAATTTAGCCGAGCAATTCATAGAGCGCATTGAGCGTTATGCGGAGTTAAAGTACTCTTCTCGAAGCAATTCCTAGGACAATATGAGGTCAGTTCACAGCAGGAGGTTTTTAGGTGGCTAAACTCGGTTTTATGGTGACTCGCTCACTAAGTGCCAGTACAGGTTCCCGAACTTTGTCTCTTCTGGCCGCGGCAGCTTTAGATAAAGAACATAAAGTATGTATACTTTTTACTGCCGATGGCGTTTACCAATGTATGCGTAAACAGAAGCGTAAAAGTGATGATGATGCTGATTTTCAGCAGAAATTGCAAAAGTTCGCTTGCGCCGGAGCCGAGATTTTGGTCAGCAGTCCTTGCTTAGAGTCTAGAGGTATCTCTCTTGGTAATATGTGCTCTGGTGTAAGAGTTGTTACTTTTGAAGAAATTGCCAAAATGATGGGGCAAGTAGATCAGGTGGTGTGCTTATGAGCTATCCTTGCGGTTTCCCTGCTAAAGATATTGTTTTGTTTGTTAACAGAGCCAACTACTCAGAGGATAGCTTAGTTGAAGTGTTAACTTTTGCTATCGGTTTGGTAGGTGGCTTATCTGAGCACCGTTTAGATGTAGTTTTTGTTGGTGACGGTGTGACTGAATGTGTCTCTTCCCGACTAAATGATACTACCAAGCCATATCTTACTTCTGCTAAAAGTAGGGGAGTGGCATTCTGGGCGGACAAGTACAGTTTAGAATTGCGCGGCATGTTAGAAGATGGTCTCTTTGCTGGCTGTGCGGTTATTTCTCCAGAAGATCTGGCCGATTTGGTCAAAAAATCTGATATGCATCTGAGGCTTTAGAATATGGGTACGGACGAAAAGACTGTTCTCTTTGTGGTAGGACGCGACTCTGTAGTAGAGGCCCGACGTATGTTGGGCTATTGTGAGAAGGCCGACGTCTTTTTGGTGGGCCGAGGACTTTTGCTTCCGACAGTTATGTTCCCTAAGCGAAAAGTTTATGCCTTGCGAGAGGAAGCTGAGCTTATGGGAGTTGGTAACAAATCTGGAGAAGGTTTGCACTTAGTAGAAGCTGCCGAAATGGTAGATATTCTCTTAGAGCATAAAGTATACAATTTCAGTTAAAAGTGACGGACAGCTCCTCAGAGGGGAGCTGTTTTTTTTTTGAACTTATAGTGTAAAAACAACCTATCGCACAAAATTGACAAAAAAACTAATGGGGAGCATATCCATGAATTTCACCTATACAAAAATAAAACCTATCGACGAGAGTTTTGCTGCTCAGTGTTGGGAACATCTCAATCACAAAAGTATTCCTCCACGCTCTATGGGCCAATTAGAGCAAGTCGCAGTGAAAATAGCCTGTTTGCAAAAAAACTTGCGCCCGTCTTTAGGCAAGCCTCCGGTAATTATTGGAGCTGGTGATCATGGCGTTTTTGCCCAGCGAGTGAGTTTCGCACCTCAAGAAGTTACTTGGCAACATAGTATAAGCTTAACTCATGGTGGAGGTGTAGCTGGACTTTTTGCTTCTAAGTATGGGTTGCCTTTTATTTTAGTAGACGTGGGAGTTAAGCATAATTTTAAGCCTGAAGATGGAGTTGTTGATAAAAAAGTCGTTTTCGGAACTAAAGATATTAGTTTGGAAGACGGTATGAGTAGGGAAGAATGCTTAAAATGTTTTGAACACGGCCGCGATATTGTAAGCGAACAAGCGCAAAAAGGAGCCAAAGCTGTTATCTTTGGTGAAATGGGCATTTCCAATACTACTCCGGCAGCCGCTTTGACTGGCCATATTTTGAATTTAGCTCCTGAAGTAGTAGTTGGAGAAGGCACTGGGCTGAATCAGGCAGCCTTGGCTTCTAAGCGAGCTGTGGTTAAACGTATTCTGGATCGCAACGTAGGAGTAGAAGATCCTATCGATTTGATGGCTCGTATGGGTGGAGCGGAATTGGCTTTTATCGCTGGAGGCGTTTTAGAAGCTGCCGGTCGCGGCTTAGCTATTATTTTAGATGGCGTTATTGTTACAGCTGCTGTCTTAGTCGCCGATTTAATTGATAAAAATATACGCCAATATTTGTTCGCCGCCCACCAATCCAACGAGCCTGCCCATAGATTGCAACTGGAATATTTAGGCTTAACTCCTTTATTACGTTTGGGCTTTTGTTTAGGTGAAGGCTCCGGAGCTATTTTGGCTTGGCCTCTTTTTGAGGAAGCTTTGGCCATATTTAATGAAGTTACCAGCTCTGAAGAAGAGGGCATGGGCGACGTGGGCGGAGCTATTTTGGGAGCCAAAGCTGAAAATTAAAGACCGAAGCCGAGGCAAAAGAACAAAAGCTAATTATGATGGAGTTGACAAAGTCTATATGGTCAAAATTGTCCATAGGTGCTTCCGGATGTACGATCAATGCTTCTATTATTGAGAATGTGCGTTTTTTAGCGCCTTTTGTCGACGATATTGAGCTGATAGTCTACGAATACGATGGGGGGGATAACTATCCAACTTCTGCAGAATTAGCTGAAATGGCTGATTTAGCCAAGCGGTTTAATTTCGGCTACACTGTGCATTTACCGTCTTCGCTGACGGCTCACCTTTTAGACAAGGCTTGGCAAGCTCGAGCTTTGCGGGAATGGCGCCGCGCAGTGGAAGTTCTCTCTTGTTTACAACCGAGAGCTTATATTTGGCACTGGGAATCGGAACAATTTACTAGGCAACCTGCCACCGATCTTGAAGCTTGGCTCGATTTTACTAAGCGAACGGCTGAACAATTTTTGGCTAGTAATTTAGTATCGCCGGAGTTACTCTGCGTTGAAAATCTCAGTTATGATTATGCTTTAATTTGGCCTTTGGTGCAGCAACTAGGCCTTTCTGTTTGTCTAGATGTAGGTCATGCTTGGAAAAGTTACGGCGGCTTATTGCCTTTTATGTCTGAAGTGTGGCCTAAAGTTGGTGCTATCCATTTGCATGGTCTAAATAGCAAATCTGGACACGATCATTTGGGTTTGCAACCAGAAAATAGAGACAATTTACGTCAGTTTATAAACGCTCTCCTAAATTTTTTACCTTTACGCAGTCCTTCTAAGGGGCCATTGCCTCTCACTTTTGAAGTCTTTTCTCCTGCTGATTGGCTAATTTGTTGGCAAGAATTGAACCGCCTCTATCCTTCGGTACTTACTTATCATCCTAAAGCTGCTTCTTTTGCTGGCTCGTTATAGATAATTTTTGAGGTTATAAATATGATTACTTTAGTTTTGGGTGGCGCCCGCAGCGGTAAAAGTGCTTGGGCTGAGCAATATGCTATGTCTTTAACCGATAAGGCGGAAGAACGCTGTTATTTGGCCGCCGGAGTGGCTTGCGACGACGAGATGGTTAGACGCATAAAAAAACATCAAGAACGACGCCAGCAACGCTTTTATACTATTGAAGAACCTTATAATTTAGCTAAATGTCTTGAAGAAATAAAGTCTCCCACTAAAGTTGTGCTTATCGATTGTTTAACTACTTGGCTAGGCAATTTAACTTACAGAGATTCTTTGCACTATCAGTCTGAGTCTGGATTAACTAGAAATATTGATGATAATATAGACTGTTTTCCTGAAATTAAAAAATTGGGCCAAGCCGTACAGCGAGCTACTTTTGACGTGATCATGGTATCCAATGAACTCGGTTTGGGCATTGTTCCAGCTGAAGCAGAAACTCGTCTTTTTAGAGATCGTCAGGGGCGTTTAAATCAATACATAGCTTCCTTAGCAGATCAGGTAATTTTTACTATAGCAGGTTTACCTTTAGCCCTAAAAGCACCAGGAGAAAAAGGCTGCCCCTTGAAAATATTTGGACAATTTAGAGCTATTTAATGCTATTTTTGTCTTTTTATACCGAAAATGTCTCAATATATAGTGTGTTTTTGGTATAATAGGTGGTGGCTAAGAATAGACAAAGTAAACTGTTGGTTATTTAGAGGTAGGCTAAAATGAAAGAGCTGTTTGGACTGACTTCAGCTTTCAGGATGTTCAGCATCTTGCCATGTTGGGGAGAAAATTCAACTAAGTATGGTCGCGTGCTGGTGTGGAGTCCGCTAGTTGGATTAGTTATCAGTTTGCTGTGTACTTTACCTTGTGCTTTTATAATGTGGACTGTGTGTGGAGGCAGCCCTTCCGATGTGCTTACTCCTAGCACTGAGATGCTTCCGAGAGTTGCTATTTTATGCCCTTTGGCTGCCGTATTGGGAGCCATTTTATATGTAGGGCTTGAAGCTTTTTTGACTAGAGCTTTCCATTTAGATGGTTTAGCCGATACTTTTGACGGTTGGGGCGGTGGCTGGAATAAAGAAGATACGCTCAAAATAATGCGTGATCATAATATCGGTACTTTTGGAACGGTCGCTCTGATAAGTACATTGTTGGCTAAAGTGGCCGGTGTGGCTATTTTGCTTTTATGCTTCGGCTTGCGAGAATTGGTACTTATTCCAGTTTTAGCCCGCTTGTTTATGGTAGCTCAGGCTGCTTTTAATAAGTACGCCCGTGAAGAGGATAGCTTGGCTGGCAAGGTAATAAATGATGTTAAATGGATGCACGTTGAACTGGCTGCTATTTTAGTTATATGCATATTTTGGTTCTCTGATATAATCGGTAACGACCGGCTTAAATTGCAATTCTATTGGCATTTTGCTGGCCATTTAGATAACTCGTATGTGTGTTTTGCTTTAGGAACTATATTAACTTGGCTTATTGCTCTTATCAGCCGTCAGCGCTTAGGAGGAGTTACTGGAGATGTGCTGGGAGCTACCGTTGAGTTGAATGAGACGCTTATGCTTTGGAGCGCTGCTTTAGTTGCTTTACTTTTCTGGACCGGGCTTTATATCTAAATTTTAGCTAATACACAATCTAGAGATGCGGCTGTTGGATTCTATGTCCATACAGCCGCATTTTCACTTAGTTAAAGCGCATTACTGCTATGCTACCTTTGTGGACTACTATTTGTAGAACTAACTTGTCGTAATAGTAAATACGTACATCTTTACCTACTCCAGCTTCGATACGATCGGCTTTACCCAGCACTTCCGCTATTTTGGCTTCAGAATCGCCGCTTTTGAGTACCGTTTTACCATTGGCTTCTAATTGGCTGCCTACGATAATTTTGGCCAAACCATTTTTAAATAAAATTTGTGGATCGCTTAAATTAGCTGGAGCGCCTGGCTTCTTGCGGTAGTTCCATGAATTACCTTTTTTAGCTTTAAAAGTTGGTTGACCAACCTCTTGCAAAACTTGTTCTTGAGTCATACCTGGAGAGGCAAGCCTGATGGTGTATTTTGCTCCATTTTGTTTAGCTTGAGCGACGGTATTGAAGCTACATAATAAGCAACATATTGATAAAATAAAAAGTATTGCACCTAAGCTAATTTTTTTCTTTTTCACTATTGGCCACACTTTCTTGACGAATGTTTCTCAATAGCTCGAACTTCTCTTTGCAAGTCGTATTCCTCTAACTTTTTTGGCAGGGAGAGCAGTTCAAGCAGTTAATTAGAGAGAGATCTTGAGATTAGAGCTGTTTTTTGGCAGTCTGTTTTGTTTCAAAAATCAAATAATTTAACTTAACATAAGCTGGGACGTTTGCTAAAACCGTATCTTGCGATTAAACAGCCGCGTCTCTTTTGTAAGGTGGAGTGTCCACATGAAATTTAACTTAGTAGCTTCTTGTGCTTTAGGGCTAGAATCTGTAGTAGCTCGCGAATTGAACAACTTAGGTATGGCAGATGTACACGCCGATAATGGGCGGGTTAAATTTACGGGAGACGAATCGGCTCTCTGTCGGGCTAATTTATGGTTACGCAGCGCTGATAGAGTTTGGTGGAGTTTGAAAAAATTCCCTTGCGCCAATTTTGAAGAACTATTTTTAGGCGTCAAGTCTATCCCTTGGCCAGAACTTATGCCAGTTAATGCTGAATTTCCGGTAGATGCCCATACTTACAAGTCTTTGCTTACAAGTTTGCCGGCTATTCAGAGGACGGCCAAAAAATCCATAGTGGAAGTTATGCAAGCTCGCTATCGCCGTACTGTTTTAGATGAGAGTGGAGCCCATTTTCCAGTTAAAATATTTTTGGTTAATGATGAATGCGAAGTTCTTTTAGATACTTCTGGTTCTGGTTTGCATAAACGTGGATACCGTACTTGGAACGCTCCGGCTCCTTTACGTGAGACGTTAGCGGCCGGCTTGGTACAATTGAGCTACTGGAATAAAGACAGAGTTTTGATTGATCCTTTTTGTGGCTCTGGTACTATTTGTATTGAAGCAGCTATGTTGGGGCTCAATATGGCTCCCGGACTGACTAGAAAATTCGCCGCTGAAGGCTGGTCTTTTGTCGGTGCCCAAGCTTGGCAAAATGCTTTAGAAGAAGCTGAAGATCTTTTCGATCGTCAGACAACTTTGCATATTGCTGGGTTTGATAATAATCCCAAAACTTTAAAGCTGGCTCGACTTCACTTGCAACAGTGTGGCTTAGAAGATCGGGGCATCCATTTTCAAGAACGCGATGTGAGAGATTTTTCCACTTCAGCCAAATACGGAGTAGTTATCACCAATCCGCCCTATGGCGAGAGGCTTTTGGAAATAGAAGAAGCGGAAGACTTGTATGCAGTTTTGGGCAATTTGCGAGCCAAACTGAGTGATTGGTCTTTCTATATCATTTCTTCTCATCCAGAATTTGAAGCTTGTTTTGGTGCTAAGGCCCAGCGCAAACGCAAATTATACAATGGTATGATCGCTTGCAACTATTTTCAATATCCTGGCCCCAAACCTAAAAACTAGGGCTTTAGTATAAAAGGTCATAAAAAAAAGGCGCTCTATGATTACTTACTATCAAAGCATAGGGCGCCCTTTTTATGACAGTTCAACAACCATAAGGTCTCAACGATAAGTGCTATTGTAACAAACTGGAAAGTACTTTAGCAGCTGGATCCTGAGGATCTATTTCCAGGCAACGGCGTAACGAAGCTCTGGCTCCGTCGAAGTCACCAGTTTTGTATTGCATAAGAGCCATGTTATAGCAAGCTTCTCTATGATTAGGATCAAACTTTAAAGCCAACTTAAATTCGCGGCAAGCTTGATCTAAGAAACTTTCAGTTTCGGACATAGATAGACCCAGAGTAAAGTGGACGTCAGCTTGTTTGGGATCGGCCTTAAACTCTTTGGCAGCATGTTCTGGTCTGCTGAAAAGCTTTTTCAACCAGCGCATAATAGGGGACTTCTCTTCTGGTGTTTCTGACTTTTTAGAAACGTTACCCTTATCTATTTTAGTACGTACAGAAGACTTAGCAAAACGACGCACCTTAAACTGAGGTTGATTGTCGTACTCCTTGCGCTTTGCTTTATCGTTAAGAACATTGTAAGCTTCGATCAGTTCTTTCATTTTCTGATCAGCTTCATTTTTCATATCAGGATTGGCATCGGGATGATACTTTTTAGAAAGCGCTCTATAAGCTTTCTTAATCTCTTCCGGCGAAGCGATAGGCGCCACACCTAAAACTACATAATAATCTCGTTTAGCCAACTTATGCCTCTTCTCTATCGCCAGACGCAGCGAAAATAACGTGGTCTGCAGCTTGTGATTGCTAGACAAAACGGGGATAAGAGCTTGCTCTGTGTTGTTAAAACAGAAGATTATGCTGCCTATCTCCGCTGCGGATGACGTCTCAACCGCATTTTTTATCTCTTTTCACAAACTGTTAGTCGTTGACAGTTTGTGTAAATTTACTCGACGGACAAGCCCGCAGCATTTCTGCGCACTTTCTGAAAAGCCCTGCCAATAGCGCCAAGAGCAGTTGGGAGCAAAAGTTAAAAAAGTCTCGGCAGGCAAAGCTGCTGTTTAAAAAGAAGCTCTGCAATTTAGTATTATCAAAAACGCTAACGAGAAATTTTGGAATAAAATTATGCACAACTTGGAAGAATATTTAGCCTATCGTACTTGGCTTAATGAACATGAATTGTCCACAATTAGTCCTGTTCTAACTAGGCAGGAGCGCTTTTCTGAAGCAGAGATGAATTTGCTTAAAAATGACCAAAACTTGGTCATAGAAACTGATTGCCCGCAAGTCGTTTTAGATTGTGCTGTATGTGGAATTAGTCCTAAAAACATTTTTTTTAGAACTAATGACGCTTGGGATAAGTTTATAGCTAAATTACAAGGGAAGTGCCGCTTTTTATTAAGTAGGCAAGAAGATGTAAAAAAAATCGACTCTTTGGTTGAACCTTATTTGCCAATAGGCCATTTAGAAACTATAGCTATCGATCTAAAAATCGGCAAGCAAACTAAAGGAACTTTTTCTGATACCAATATTGAAGAATTTTCTAGTTGGATAAGATTTTCACGCTGTCTGGCTGTACGCAGCATCTTTATCTCTTGGGAACGAGTGGATGATTGGGCGGCAGCTGCTCGCAGTGCTTTTAGCTTAATAAAAAAGATTCGCTCCGACATGCCATGCTTATTTACTTCATTTTGCTTGGAAGGCATAGTCGAACCGCTAAGGAGAGAAAATGGCAATTTGCTAAAAACTATGCAAATGTTGGCAGCTCTTAACGATACTTCTTTATATGCCAACTTCTATATAAAATAAATTAAAGCCGGATTTTCTCAGAAAATCCGGCTTTGACGTTTTAATAATAGCTTAGTCCTACTTTTTGCGATAAGGTGTGTCTTCTAAAGGTAAGCTCTGGCGGAATTTGCCATCAAGACGATAATAAGCGTGGGCACAAGCCGGAGCTGTGGGAATCATACATAATTCGCCGCAACCTTTAGCTCCCAGCGAATAGGGCAACTCGTCACCCTTGGCAGGACGGCAGAGAATTACTTCCAGTTCCGGAGCTTCTGTAGCTCTCATAAAGCCTATGGTGCCAAATTTATTTTGAGGCCGACCATCAACACAAGTAAACTTTTCACTCACGCCATAACCTATGCCCATGAGCATACCGCCCTCGATTTGGCCCTCTACCGATTGGATATTTACTGGCACCCCCACATCGAAGGCAGAGATGGCTTTTTCTATACGTCCCTGGTCGTTGAGAATAACTACTTGAGCTCCATAAGAATAGGAAACGTGACTTATGGGATTATCTTTAATAGCTCCCAGAGGATCGGTTTGTACAGAGTATTCTCCTAAAAATTCGCGTCCTTCCAAGTCTGAAAGAGTGTGGCCGTCGGCTAAAGCTTGCTTGAGCTTTTCACCTACACGGCGAGCTGCTTCTCCAGTAACTACCGTTTGGCGCGAGGCTGTTGAAGTTCCGGAATTTGGTGTACGCACAGTGTCAGCATTTTCAAAAACGAAGAGGGCTGGATCCAAATTTGAAACATGACAAATTTCAGTTAAGACCATCTGGCCGATGCCTTGTCCCATACAAGCAGCGGAAGTGCGAATATGAATTTTGCCTTTTTCCACAGATAAAAGTACGCGACCAATATCTTTTTTACCCATACCTGTACCAGAATTTTTAAATCCACAAGCTAAGCCTGCGTAAGGATGGGCGTAATAAATATCTTTAATAGCGTCTAAACAAGCGGCCATATTGGTATTGGGATCGGCCTTTTGGCCATTAGGCAATCTATCACCAGGTTTAATAACATTGCGGCGGCGAAATTCCCAAGGATCAATACCCACTTTTTCAGCTAAAAGGTTGATATTCATTTCGGTGGCAAAGCAACTTTGAGCTACACCAAAACCTCGAAAAGCACCGGAAACAACGTTGTTTGTATAAACTGACATGCCCAAAATATCGATATTTTGATAATTGTAAGGGCCAGCTGCGTGGGTGCAAGCTCTGTGTAAGACAGGGCCCCCCAAGGAAGCGTAAGCGCCAGTATCGGCAATAATGAGCGCTTTCATGGCGGTTAGGTAGCCATTCTCATCGCAAGCTGTTGTAAATTCCATCTCCATGGGATGGCGCTTGACGTGGTAGTTGAGTGATTCTTGGCGGGAATATTTTACTTTGACTGGCTTTTTTAAGATCCAGGCGGCCAATACTGCGTACTGTTGCACGGACATATCTTCTTTGCCTCCGAAGCCACCGCCCACTAAAGGAGCCCGGCAGTGTACTTTTTCCGCTGGCAGTTGCAACATTTGTGCACATTCGCGCTGTACGTCATAGACAGATTGACTGCTGGTGTAGACTAGTAAGCCGTCCTGGCCTTCAGGAAGAGCTACACAACACTCTGGCTCCATAAAGCCGTGTTCTTGCCAAGAAGTTTTGTATTTGCGAGTAACAACATATTTAGAATTTTTTATGGCTGTTTCAGCGTCGCCGCGAACTAAGTTGGCACGGCTCATAATGTTGCCATCGGGATGTATTAAAGGAGCATCGCCGCGCAGAGCTTCGAAAGGACTAGTTATCGGAGGAAGCTCAGTATATTCTACTTCAACTAAAGAACATAGTTCATCAAGATATTCTTTTTTATCAGCAACTACAATGGCTAAGACATTACCTACGTAACGGGTGGTATCGCCTTCACCCATAATTACGTCCCAATCTTGTTTAATGTGGCCGATCTTATTACAAGGAACATCGGCCTTTACTAATACGCGTAAACAGTGGGGATGGGTTGTTGCTTTAAGTGCATCAATTTTATTGATGAGAGCTCGCGGATATTTCGAGTAGACCGGCTTAGCATAGACCATGCCTTCGAAAGTAAGATCGTCAGCAAAAAGTCCAGAACCATTTACTTTCTCGGCTGCGTCGAGACGTTTAGCATGTTCGTCCATATGCAAGCTGGTCGGAGCTGGGGGAATCTCTTTGCGCTCACGGAAAAATTCGGCCGCTAAAAGTATAGCTTCTTCGATCTTTTTATAGCCGGTGCAACGACATAAATTGCCACGAATGGCTTGTTTTACTTCAGCTCGAGTCGGATTTAAATTGGTATCCAGTAAACTTTTGGCTGAGATTATAATGCCGGGAATACAAAAACCACACTGTACGGCACCGGCTTGCGCGAAACAATGCTCATAAATGCGCATCTCTTGTGGATCTATGCCTTCAACGGTGACAATTTTTTTGCCTTGTAAACGGCTTAGCGTCATTAGACATGCCTTAGTCTTTTTGCCGTCGACCAGTACTGTACATGTGCCACATACACCTTCGCTGCACCCATCTTTAGTTGCTGTTAGGTGGAGATCATCACGCAGAAAAGCAAGTAATTTTTTGTCTTGCTCTGAGGTGTACTCCTTGCCATTGATTAGCACTTTGAACATGAGCTGGTCTCCTTAACAAAAATAGTTTTAAAATTTCAAAAATAGAGCGCCCTTTGCAGAACGCTCTATTTTCTATCTGTAGCTGAACTTTTTAGAACAGCTTACTAGTTAAATACCCTGGTTGCGTAAAAATTCACCCAGCAAGTTGAGGCATACAGTTTTACGATATTCGGCGCTGACGCGGCCGCGAGTTAAGACCAACTTCTCACTGTAAGCTTTGAGAAGTTCTTCTTTGTGCTCTTTAGCTTCAACCAAAGTCTTGCCAATCATGGTCGCTTCGAGTTCTTTGAAGCGTAACACGGTATCGGCAACAGCACCAAAAGCAGCACTAAAGCGGCATATCTTGCCCTCTGCGTCAAGGTTGAGCAAACCGGCAAAGGATACGCGAGAAATGGCCAAGGCGTTACGGCCGCCGACTTTCTCGTAATAGTAATTGTCAAGACCGGCTTTGGGAATTAAAACTTCGGCAATAAGTTCATCTTCAGCCAAATCGAGTTTTTTGCGTCCTAAGTAGAATTTGTCAATATCAACCAAGCGCTCGCCGCGCAAGCTAACTAAGCGCAATTTAGCGTCGGTAACAAACTCTATAAGTACGGAATCTGCTTTAGCTGAGCCATTGCCTATATTGCCACCAAAGGTGCCAGCGTTGCGAATAGCCGGAGCAGCAATACGAGAGACGGCCTCTTTCATAAGCTGAGGCACTAAATCGGAAGCCAGCGCCTCGGTGAAAGTTACAGCAGCACCGATACGGATGTAATTTTCATCTTCTTTAATTTGGCGCAACTCTTCAAGCTTGCCCAAGAAAAGATAGTTCACGCCTTTGCGATTTTCGACCATAAGGTCGGTGCCGCCCGCGTAAGGAACTACATCGTGCTTAGCTTTGATGTCTAAAGCTGCGTGTAAATCGACAGGAACGTATCCGTTTACCATAAGCCCTCTCCTTCTTCAGCGGCATTCTTCACAGCGTTAACTATGGCATTGTAGCCGGTGCAACGGCACAAATTGCCGGAAATGCCGACGCGAATTTCTTCTTCGCTGGGATGCTGGTTGGCTGAAAGAATAGACTCGGCGGCTAAAACCATGCCTGGAGTGCAAAAACCGCACTGTACGGCGGAAACTTCGGCGAAAGCTTTATCTAGCACTTTGAAGCGCTCGGTTTCGCGGTAGCCTTCCATGGTGACAACTGTGCTGCCGCTGATAGCGCCCATGGCTACACAGCATGAGTTGATAAGTTTGCCATCTAAAATAACTGAACAAGCGCCACATTCTCCCTCTTTACATCCACATTTTACGGAAGTGCAGCGGTAGGTATCACGCAAGACGTCCAGCAATCTGTCGGTGGCTGAGCCGTTATAAACGACTTCTTTGCCATTCAGGACGAATCTTATATCGTTCATAATATTAGGCTTTCTCCTTTGTAAGCACCTTGATAGTGTCTTCAGCAGTGAAGGGGATGTGATTGAGAGTCACGCCACCCATAGCTTGTTCGAGGGCTTCCACATAAGCGCTGGGAATGCCGACCAAGGGAAGCTCACCGGCACCTTTGGCACCGTAAGGGCCGTCAGGGTATTTGTCAACATGGAGTTGGCATTTGAGGACGGGTACGTCTACGCTGGTAGGGATAAGGTAGTCGGAGAAGGAGTTGTTGCGAATACGTCCTTTGTTGTCATAGTTCATAAACTCGGTAGAGGCGTATCCTATACCTTGCAACAAGCCGCCTTCCATCTGGCCCATAACGATATTGTAATCGATAGGGGTACCTACATCGAAGGAAGCGTAAGCACCTAAAACTTTGCTTAAGCCTGTGTAAGTATCTACTTCAACTTCGATAGCCTGAACGCCCCAAGCGTAAGTAGGATAAGCGTCGCCTTGGAACTTATCGATATAGAAAGGAATCATAAAGTCGGGCTCTACGAAACGCTCTTCGACCATTTGATCTTTACCGTCTTCCCACTGACTGCGCAACTTAATAGCCGCCTTGCGCAGCAATTCGCCTACTACCATGAGGGAGCGAGAAGCTACGGTGGGGCCGGAGTCGGGAACGCGTGAAGTGTCTGGGTGATCATAGAATACTTTGTTTAAAGGCAAATTGAGCTCGTGAGCCACGATCTTGGGGAAAGTCGTGCGTAAGCCTTGGCCGATTTCGCCGTTGCAAGCCAAAATTTCGACGGTACCATCTTTGTACTTGCGCAAACGAACTACAGCTTTAATAAAGTCGCGCTCGCCAGAACCGGTAAAGCCGGCGCCGTGGAAGTGCATAGAAATGCCTATGCCTTTGCGATAACGTCCACTTTGAGGCTTAGAGTATTCCTCGTGTTTGCGGCGATAGTCGCAAGCTTTATCCACTTCTTCGATCATTTCGGGAAGAGGAACGGGGAAGTGATACATACCGGAAGTAGAAGTCCGGTCGCCCTTTTTAACTAAATGGGCTTCTCTAAACTTCAAATCGTCTATACCCAAATCGCGAGCGATATGGATCATGATCATTTCTACGGCAAAGAAAGTCTGAGGAGCTCCGAAGCCGCGATAAGCGCCGCTGGGAGTGGTGTTGGTTTTTAAAGCGCGTCCGCGTACATGCAAATTTTCAATGTTGTAAACGCCATCGGCGCAAATCAAGCCGCGTTGCAACACTACAGCTGACAGCGTAGTGTAGGCACCGGCGTTGAATTTAACGTCGATATCCATAGCGGTCACTTTACCGTCTTTTACAGCTACTTTGTAGGTGCAAAGGGAAGGATGACGCTTGGAGGTAAACTCTAAATCTTCGCGGCGGCCGAATACGCAACGCACAGGCTTACCAATGGCTTTGGCAGCGACAGCCACTTGGCAGCCCAAAATAGACGGGAAGGCTTCTTTACCTCCGAAACCACCACCAGTTACGTCTTGATGGACATGAACATCGGCTGGGCCGCAACCTAAAGCGCGCATAATGGCACCGTGCACGTAGTAGGCACATTGCATAGAGCCGTGGACGTACATTCTGCCGCCCTCTTCCGGCTCGGCCATCATACCTTGGGTCTCGAGATAAGTTTGATCCTGGTAACCAGTCTCAAATTCTTCTTCGTAAACTTTATCGGCTTCTGCGAAGGCTTTTTCGACGTCGCCCTTGCCATACTCGTAATTAAAGAAAGCCTCGTCGGCTTTACGCAAATCGAGTACAGGCTCGAGCTCTTCGTATTCTACTTCGGTATTTTTAATAATGTCTTCGCAAACCGCTTCGTCAGGGCCGCAGACCATACCGATAGGCTCGCCGATATATTCCACCGTTTCGCGGGCATACACGGGAGTATCGTCACGTACGATATTTACGTTGTTGTCTCCGGGAACGTCATTACGATCTACATAGTAGTAGCCGTCGGGAAGTTCCGGCAATTTTACGCCCAGCAATTTAGCTTTAGCATATTTGGAGCGAAGCATTTTGCCGCAAAGAATACCGTGTTTGTCAATATCTCCCACGAAGATGCTGCGTCCGGAAATTTTGGGCGCATGATCTTTCTTTACGACAGATTGAGAGATGGTTTCCATTCAATCTCCTCCTTTGTCAGTCGCATTATTTTTGTTTAAAATTTTACGCAAACAATTCTGATATTGGTCGCGGGTATCTAAATCTGTCCAGCAGCCCACATCATCTACATTTACAGTGTGCACTGATTCTTCATGAAGTCGCCAAAACCCGCGCAATCCGTCGTCCCCGTCAAAATTAAGAATTTCTTTTATAAAAGAAGAGGCTATTAAAGGTGGATGCTTGCGATAGCCTTGCAAAAGAGGAAAAACAATAAAGTCGTCCTCCTGTGGCATAGCTCTAAAAATTGCCAAATAGGTCTCTTTATCGATCATAGGCATATCGCCAGGCAAAAGAAAAAAGGCCAGACACTCTGGCATAGACTTTAAGCCAATCTTTAAAGAGGTGAGCATGTCCGTTTCGGCATAGTGTTGGTTGTATGCTATAACGAAGCGATTGCCTACATAGCGTTTTCGCAAAAGGTCTTCTAACTCTCGCCCTCGGTAGCCCAACACTACGACAATTTTTTCCACTCCTGCTAATAGCATGGAATCGATAGTATTTTCAAGGACCGTCTTACCACGCAAAGGCATAAGCATCTTTAATTCACCCATGCGGCTGGATAAGCCAGCGGCTAAAATTAAACCATTGATATGAACAGGTTGCGGCGCAAGTTCAACGGCGGCTACTGGCTTAGACAAAGACTATTCTATCCTTTCCAATTGGTTTTTTTCCGGAGTGTTTTATAATCGAGCCCATTTATCTAAAAAATGTGGCAATTTCTAGACTAAGGAAGTTCGGCGGAATAAAGTTTCGAAGCGAACTTGGGCTATATCATTGAGCTCTTGTTCGTATACTTGGTAGGCACGCATCAATTGCTCGCCCTTTTCAGTGAGTTTGGTGTGGCCACCTTTGCTGCCCCCATGCTGGCGACTGACAATAGAGTAGCCGACCTCTTTTTCTAAACAATTGATCATGTTCCAAGCTTTGGCATAGGATAAGCCCATATGTATACAAGCCTGGCGTACTGAATTCAAATCAGCTATCAAAAATAAAAGCAACTTCAGGCGAGCATTAAAAATAATTTGTTCGCTTTCAATATTTACTTTGATAACTGGTGAGAGCAATGAATCATTGTGAGCTTTCAGGTGGCGCTCAAGTTGCTCTTCATTGTGTACATTTAGGAGCACGCCTTCATCTTCTACAGACACCCAATGGCGCCTGACGCCGTATGTGTCAATAGCTCCGCGTAAACCACCATTGCCGACATAGGCCAGAATACGATCCCATATATCATGGCGCAAAATGATGGGATGGCCTCCGCGACCGTGACAAGAAGGAGCCACTATAGGAGCATCACAGCTAAGTATGGCCTTGAGAGTGGAAGGGAAGAACATGGGGGTATTTACAGGAGTAAAAACTACCCGCTGACACTTATTTTTTAAGTAAGCAAGTCCTTGTTTTAGAGAAGCTAACAGCTCAGGTTGTTCGCAATTGTCGGTATGCAAAAAAATAACGCCGCTACTAGCTATTTGATGAATAACTTCCGCTTCTCTAGTTCCGGTGACAATAACGATAGGAAAAACATTCGCTTGCTGTAAAGTAAGCACGATTCGCTTCACTACAGGTATAGAGCCTACTATCTTCAGAGGCTCAGCACTTTTTTTGCTGGCGGCTGCTATGATGCCGCCTGTAGTTCCGAAGTATGTCATATTTTTTCTAAATCTCGCTATCTTCCGTATGATAGGCTGTAGAGTTTGTTCTTTGCAAGTTATTATAGATAATATATCGATTACAATATGGAGCAAGATATTTTTGTTGGGTAGATTTGCGGTCAAAACGTACTTTTATATGAAAATATGCATGTATTCAACGATTTATGCTAAAGTACACCCTGTGTTTTTGAAGTTCTGTTAATGAAACGGAAGGTTGCTTTTTATGGGTGATATGCTTAATTTTTACGCCAACAAGAAAGTAGTACTTCTCTCTGAATTGCGTTTCGGCTTATTATTACGCAAAATTGTTCATTTGGATTTAGTAGAAATCGCCGAGTGGATGAAAGACAAAGAATTGGTTCGTTATGCGTTTGGTGCTAAAACTTTAAGCGATTATGATTACCATTTTGCTTCCAATAGTTATATGCGCTTAGTTAGCAATCCCAACTCGCCTTGTTATTTCTTGGCTGTTTGTGATATCCACTCTAAAATTTTGGGTTTAGGAAAATACGATTTGCGCGACATGGAAGGAGTTGGCAAAGTGGCTTTGTCAGGCTTGATGATGGGGCGAGACAACCGTAGTCGCGGTATTGGCACTAAGGCTATGGCTCTAATGAATCGTTTCCTTTTTGAAAACGAAAAAGTCGATTTAATAGAAATAGAAACAGCTGATTACAATTTGAGAGCTCAGCATTGCTTCAAAAGATTAGGTATGGAAGAGTGTGAAAAATTGTACAGTTTGGAAGGAATAGTAGGTTATGGTCTGGGGGACAATGATGCTCCGAAAATTTTTATGCGTCTTCCTAAAGAAAAGTATTTTGCCGAATTGGCAGCTGTAAATGGTATTTTGCCTCAGGATCAGCTGCCTAAATTTAAAGAAGCTATAGATACAAAAGCTCCTTAAGTTATAGATTCTCTATAAAGAAATTGGCCGGTTCTTATTAAAAAAAACCGGCCAATTTTTTGTTGTGCCAACAATAACTATTTGCTTTGCTGCTCCAACTTTATCCAGAGAGCTTTGGTGTCTTCATTGCCATTCACGTCTACACCAATAGCAAAAGCAGTTGTAAGTGCTTTCCCTTGAGCGCCGCGCAATGTCAGCCAACCGCAAATTTGAGCTGGGCTGGGGCCTTGGGGCAAAGAAACAGTGTTAAACTCTGGAAGCTTACCATCTTTAATAGAAATAGTATTACCGTTAATTTCTACTTTACTGTAAGTCTGGTTCTTACTGGCCCAAGGGCTGGCGGATAACCAAGTTGTTGCTTGTTTACTGTCGGCAAAGCTCAGAAAAGTATTAAAAGCTACTCTACCTTTAAAAGCTTTAGCCAATTGCAAACCAAGTTGCTTGAAAGTATTTTGGTTGGCGCCATTAAAGCTGGCAGCCATTATAAGAGGTTGCACCTGAGCATCTTCAGAGGGACCTAAATTGCGCCAACCTAAGTTAGGTACAGAAAATAAGTCCAGAATTTCGGTGCTGCCACTTATGGTTGAGGGAGCCGGATCAACTTTGGTTAGAAGAGCGGCTGCATCTACTGAAGAAGCGGCTAGCTTGGATAATTGGCTCTTATATTGCTTAGGCAAAATCAGACGGCCCGACCAAGATTCTGCATCGGTGGCTTTGTTAAGATGCAAAACGCTTTCGGCAGGTAATTGGCAAGGAATCTCGCTGAATAATTTGCTAAAGGTTGCACTTTGGCAAACAAGCTGAAAGCTGGTCTCTTGAGCTGGAGTTAAATTAAGAGCTTCACTTTTTGGAGTTTGCTCTTGCAAAATAGTTGTAGTTACTTCTGGAGCGGACATCCAGACTTGAATATTTTTGAATGCCGACAGTGTGGAACATTCAGGCAATTGCTCTTGCACATTAGCTATAGCGATAATGAAAGGAACATCAATTTTAAACGTGCTGGGTAACTCTTGCAAACTCAGAGGAATATTGCGGCTGTCTAACTCTTGAGCCAACTTGCCGGAAGCGGTAATGGTATTCTCATAGTATGAGCCGTTGGCTTGGTTGTCGTGTGAGGGATCTTGCGCTTGCATTTTCGCCGAAATATCAGTTTGTTGCAAGGCATGTAAAACGTTGGGAGTATCTTGAAGAGAAGCCAAACGCTCTTGAGTGATAATAGATAAATCGCGAGTATCACGCTCAGGTAAATTGGAAGCTGCTTTGGCTCCAGAACCGTTGCTGCCGGAAAGCTGAGAATTGGCTAAGGCTAAACCAGTAGCTGAATTGTAAACTGTTTTATGATGTTTGCCCGTACAAGTAATAGTAAATTGGGAGCTATCGCCTGTATAAACCGCTTGGCCTCCGTCAGGGCAGGGAGGAAAAGGAGAAACTGAAGATGGATAAGCCGACTTCTGGTTCCAAACTTCTTCAATATTTGAAGCTAAATCGAGCACATAAGCCTGACATTGTGGGGTTGTGGTCAAATTCTCCGGTCTATCTTGGGGCATAAGAGCCACCAAAATACGGGCGTCTGGATAACTTTTCGATAATTCGCCGTTTTTAAAATCGGCTATTAGGCCGCAGCGATCGCGCAAAAAAACACTTACTTGCTTTGGAGTCCCCTCAAAAGCCAAAGGCGACGAGGAAGGTACTAAACCGACAAAGGGCGATTCTGCTGGAGTAAATAAAAAACTGAAAATTCTGCCGATTAGCCATATACACAAGTATAGAATAAATATTATCGCTAAGATTGCGACGGCTAGTCTCTTTCGATTGAGTTTACTGTTACTTAAATAGTTTAGTATAGTGGCTGTTTTCAATGTTCTTGACCAATAGGCTGAAGATGAGGACGTCGACATCTGAAAGATGCCCGGCGACACAGTAAATGATCAATCAGCTAAATAATGTAATTCCTTGGCTTATAAATTGCGAGCTGCTCTTTATTGTATAAGCGGCACAGACGGGCCCTCTGCTTCTATCTAAAGAGGTTTTTCCCTACCGTTTCTTACGTGGCGTTTACTTCCGGAAATTCTGCAGGGTAGAGAGCTTTTTCTATAGAAAAATGGCTCTAATTAAGGCAGAAAAGGAAGCTTGAGGAGCGGTGCTGTTTTTTGGATACAAACCGATTAAACTTGTGTTGTTTGATATTGGCGGAGTTTTTGTTGAGGCTGAGTTAGATCGTTATGTACAACTAGGATGTGCAGCCTTTCAGACTAATCCCAATTCTCTACGCCGTGAAATTGCCTATAAACTTCCTGATTTTGAGATGGGAAAGCTAGATTCAGAGGGCTTTTGGCGAGAAATAGGTGAGAGTTTGTGGCAAAGCGGGGAAGGATGCCGCAGCATTGTCAATAATTGCGCCGACTTCTGGAAGAATATCTTTCGCGCTACTCTTACTATTGATGAACGTCTGTTGCAAGTAACGGACGAATTGCGCAGCAATGGTTGTGCTGTAGGTGCTTTAAGTAATACTATTGCCGAACATGCCGATATTTTGGAAGAAGTAGGCTTTTATAAACATTTTGATCCTTGCATTCTTTCTTGTCGAGTGGGAATGCGCAAGCCGCAAGCGGAAATTTTTAAGCTCGCTGCTCAAGTGGCTGGAGTTCCACTTAAGCAATGTCTTTTTGTTGATGACCAGAGTGGCAACATTAAGGCAGCTAAATCGGCGGGTATGGATGGTTTGGTTTTTACTTCCGCTGAACAGCTTTATAAAGATTTAGTGCGAAAAAAGCTATTGCATGTAAATTAAAAAATGTATGCCAACAAAAAAAGCTTCTGCCGAGAACTTTTCGTTCAAAAAACAGAAGCTTTTTTCATTCTTTATAAGTTCAGAAACTACTTAGCTTGGCTGGCCGCTTCGGCAGCTTTTTGATAAGCTTCGTCCTGAGGTACGACTTTTTTTTCGCGCTCACGTCCGTAAGTTTCAGTAATTTCTTTCAAGCGCCACTCAATATGAGGGGTGAACATTTCACGGCGGAAACGCCAGCTCCAGTTGCCTCTGGCTTTACCAGGATAGTTCATACGGGCTTCTTTGCCCAAACTGAGCAAATCTTGAGCCGGTACGATGGCTACTTTAGCTACAGAAGCGAAAATGCCGCGAATCATTGTCCAAGCTACATCCCAACCGTCGGTAGAAAAATAGCGGCGCAAATAATCTTTTTCCTTTTCGGAAGCGTCATTTTCATACCAGCCGCGAGAGGTGTTATTGTCGTGGGTGCCAGTATAAGCTATGCAATTGGCTGTGTAATTGTGAGGCAAATATTCGCCTTGAGCACCACCGCCGAAAGCGAATTGCAAAATCTTCATGCCGGGGAAAGCAAAGCCATCGCGTAAAGCAACTACGTCTTCAGTAATTACACCTAAGTCTTCGGCTATAATAGGTAAGTCTTTGCCTAAAGCTTTCTGAATAGCTTTGAAGAAGTCGGCGCCTGGCCCTTTGATCCATTTGCCATTTCTGGCTGTCTTTTCGCCAAAAGGCACAGACCAATAGGCTGCAAAACCGCGGAAGTGGTCGATACGTACATAATCTTGGCGCTTCAAAGCCGCCTTCAAACGCTCAATCCACCAAGCATAACCGGTCTTCTTCATCTTTTCCCAATTGTAAAGGGGATTGCCCCACAATTGACCATCAGCTGCAAAACCATCCGGCGGCACACCGGCGACGGCGGTAGGTACTAAATTTTTGTCAAAGCAAAACAGCGCTGTATTCGTCCAAGTGTCAGAAGAATCCATAGCTACAAAAATAGGCAAATCGCCAATAATTTTAATGCCTTTCTTGTTGGCATAGGTGCGCAATTTGCTCCATTGACGGTCGAAAACCCACTGAATAAAATTACAGCCTTTTATTTCGGAAACTAACTCTTGGCGAGCCTCGCGTAAGGCCTTATCTTTACGGAACTTAAACTCATCAGGCCATTCGCTCCAGGCTTTATCAGAGAATTTCTTTTTTAAAGCGCTGAAAAGAGCGTAGTCGTCTAACCAATTCTTGTTGTCTTTACAGAATTTTCTGTATTCTTTGGCCAGAACGCTGTCGCTTTTGTCATCAAACTGGGCAGCTGCTTTATTTAAAAGGGGCAACTTCCATTTGTAAAGTGATCCGAAGTCTACGGCGTCGGAGCTGGCATTAAATTCCGGGGAACCTATCGCTTCGATTAAAAGCTGACGATCCATTAAACCGTCGGAGACCATATCGTCTAAACTTATTAAATAAGGATTGCCGGCAAAAGTACTGCTACTTTGGTAAGGACTGTCACCGTAAGAAGTTGGGCCAAGAGGGAGGATTTGCCAAATGGTTTGCTGATTTTTGGAAAGAAAGTCAACCCATTCGTAAGCTTCAGAGCCGAACGTTCCTACTCCGTATTTTCCTGGAAGTGAGGTAGGATGGAGTAATACCCCGCTGCATCGTTCTAAACCCATATAGAGATAACCTCGCTGAATGTACAAAATGTTTTGCTGCAAGGCCAGATTTGCTTGCTAAGCAAAAATATTGAGGATACAACAAAAAATACCCGATTGCTGGCCGTTTCGTTCCACACTTGAACTTTATCGCCTGCCGAAGAGAGCCATTTTAACTATCACTCATAGTAGACTCTCGATAAATAGAAGAGCTCCTTTCCGTTACGAAAAGAAGCTCTCACAAGTAGTTTTTTTATAAATAGCTTAGTTGCTGCTCAACTCTTTGGTAAGTTGGCAAATCTGAAGATAGGCACCCTTCTTGTCGCACAGACCGCCGGCGGCTCCGCTATTGCGGCAGGAAAGTTCTTCTAAGCCGAGTTTACCAATGAAATATTTGTGCACTTCTTTTTGATCGGCTTTAGGCATACCTTCGAAGAGATCGTTTACCTGGTCTAAGTAGCCGGGAGTATGAGAAGAGCAAGTATGAGCAATGTTAACAGCTTCAGGATACTTATTAGTAATATCTTCTACCCAGTCGAGTTGTTGGAAACCACGCCAGCCTAAGTGCTGAAGATCCCATTTGCCGATCGCTTGGTTGGCCTCTCTCATGACTTCTCCGGCTGATACTTTGCCGCTGAGATTGATAGAAGTAGATCTAATTCCGCCTATAGCGTCCATAATAGTATTCCTTTCGCTTTGCGATAATAGTGTGTCAAAAAGCACTGAAGTAGGGAAAGCTTATGCCGCTTGCTGGCAACAAACGGTACTTCCCCTCTAACTCGCTTGATTATATCACCGCTGAAAGCAATTTTCCCCATTTTATAGGCAAAAATAAGGAAAAAAACTAAAAATTATGCTCAATTAGTTGGCTAAGCTATGCTCATACCAAACGTTAGCCAGAGCAAGCAATACTTCTTTAGTTTGCTCAATCTCTTCAACGCTGGTCCATTCCAGTCTGGAGTGAATATTATGCTGGCCGCTGGACAAATTTGGAGTAGGCAAGCCCATTTCGGTTAAACCAGATCCATCTGTACCGCCTCTAATAATGGTGCGTTCGGGAGTTATGCCCAATTTGCGCATAGCTTCTTCGGCATAATCTAAAGCTCTGGGCTCTTTCACTAAGCCTTCACGCATATTGCGATACTGTTTGGTCACTTTTACTTTAATAGAAGCGCGAGGATTCTCTGCTGCCAAATTTTCGGCAATATTATTGAGCAATTTGGCATATGTTCCTAAAGCTTCGGTTTCAAAATCACGCAAAATGATCTTGATTTCCGTGTAACCAACAGAGCCTTCAAAAGAATAAGGGTGCAAGAATCCTTGGCGTCCCTCAGAAGTTTCCGGAGTGAGTGTCAACTTGGGCATTCTAGCCACAAAATCAGCTCCGATAGTCAAAGCGTTCACCATGTGGCCTTTGCCGTGGGCTGGGTGAGTGTTGATACCTTCTATAGTTACGGTAGCTAAGTCGGCTGAGAAAGTCTCGCAATCGATCATAGAGGTGGCGCCACCATCTAAAGTATAAGCTACATCGGCTTTAATGCGCTCAGGATTCATATGCAAAGTACCTTTGCCGATCTCTTCGTCGACAGAGAATACTAAACGAATTTCGCCATGGGGCACTTGCGGATTCTTAATTAAATATTCGGCAGCTTCTACGATAGCTGTTAAACCAGCTTTGCAATCACTTCCCAAAAGGGTAGTTCCGTCGGTAGTAATAAGAGTATGTCCAATAACTGTATTTAATTCGGGGAACTCTTTGGGATCGAGCTTTTGGGTAGGATCGCCGGGCAAAACTAAAACTTGGCCTTGGTAGTTGGGTACAACTTGAGGTTTGATATTTTTACTGCTGACTTCTGGAGAAGTATCGACATGAGCCAGCCAAGCCATAACTGGAATGTTGGGGCGATTGGCGGGAATAGTAGCCGTAAGAATGCCGTATTCGTCCAAGGTGACGTCTTGGCAACCCATGGCTATAAGCTCTTCTTTGAGGAGCTTGTTAAACTCGATTTGTACTTCTGTAGAAGGACTGCTTACGCTGTCTTCGTCAGAGTGGGTATCAATAGATGCATAGCGACAAAAACGCTCGATTATAGCCATTATTGAATTTGCTATTCTCCTTTATTTTTTAAACTTGCTTGAGTTCAAAGAAAATTGGACACAAACAGCTTGTTAAACTTCTATTCTGAAAATTCTTCAGCTTGTATGAGCATATTATCCGGATCGGTTTGGCGGTCGGCTAACGAAGGAGCAATTCCGATTTTTATGTTTTCTTTGGGAGTGATATTTACGGTATACACTTCAAAACGAGCGCTGCGAGTTTGCTTATGGACGGGAGGATATTGCCAACCATATACTTGATCACGTTTTAAATTAGCTTTAGGTTGAGGTAAATCTACTAAACTTTGGCCTAAACAGAAGCAAGCTTCATCATTTTTTAAGTTGCGGATAGCACAATCGGCTAGATCAACTTGAGCATCTGAATCTGGATCCATAATAGCCAAAGGAGCGATTAACATCATATTATCTTCCCAATATAGCCCCTCAATACTTAATTTCAATTTTAAGTGGAAAGGAGGTAGCTCTTCGTCAATTTTAGTTGGTAAAGAACATATGTTTTTAGGATCAAAGTCATAGAGCCAAGGATTAGGTAAAGGCAATTCTATTACTTTGTATATAGACAATTGATTAGGGAGGCTCTCTTCGGCAAATTGCGGAGGATAAAAATGGTAAAACTTGTTGTTTAACACGCCTAAGGGGCCATAAATTTCGCCTATATTGGCACTATCAATTAGTCGCTGTCCATCTTCAACTTGATCGAGAGTCATGCGCACCACAGGAGGAGAAAAACTATCGAGTAGGCCTTCGTTGTTGAGTTGCATAATCAACTGATCGGGGGAAGATACTTCCCAAAGCAAGTCGTGCAATTGGTTGAGATCGGCAAAGCGGTTTGTGTCTGATAAAAAACGACTAGAAAGGCGCCAACCAGTAATACCTCGGTCTAAGTATTCCAGGAACATATGGGAGGAACCAATATTTACTTCTTGGGCTAAATGGTAGCGCTTGGCATAAGTCCAGGTTTGGTTGCGCCTAGGGCAATCAATATCAAAAGCCCAACATCCGGCAATAGTGCCTATGGGAATGGGAGTCATAGGATCATCGGGCTCTTCCCAAGCCATAATATGTACGGCTTGCTGGTCTCCCATAGAAGCAAAAGGATCGACTATTGTGTGTAAATATGATAAACCGGGTCCAGCTGGCTCTAGGCGCTGGATTTCTAGGCGAACTCGCTTGGCTTGGGGAGACATAGGGCCAAAGAAGAGCAAAATACGATGTTCTGGATAACCAGTCTCTTGGGCTCCTTCTTCGGAAAGCTCAAAGACATCTAATAATGGTTGAGCTCTGTCCAGATCGTCAGTTAGCCAGGCTCGGGAAATTTGTGAACTATTTAAGTCGGGCCAAGCTTTGAGACAAGCGTAGGTGCCTATGGAATCATAGAGGATCCAACCTAAATTAAAATTGATGGCAAAATCTTCACAATCTGAACCTAAGCGCACAAAAGCGCCTAACTTCTTTGCTAATTCCAGACCTTCAATTTTGTCTTTGTACTTCACAAATTTCCATCCTTAAATTTTGGCAAAAAATGGACGCTTTATATACCGTCAAGTTTGGCTCACAAACAAGTAGCCGATTTTTTAGCGCTGGCATCTGGGGAGAGAAAAGTGCTTTAAGGCTCGGCCCAGGGCCATCATGGGGAAGTAGTGGCGATACATAGCATAGCTGAGCATAAAGCCGCGGCTGAGCTCTTGGCCCTGATCTAAGACGGAACCGCTTTTTATTTCGGTGCGAGCACCAGCGCCGTAGCCGGGGAAGCCTGTGCCTGTGTACTCTTTTTGCTCCCAAGTTCCGTCTTTTTGGTTGGCTATAAGCCAATTTAAGCCGCGCAAAATCGCCTGGTCGTAGCTATGATCTTCCAAAGCCAATAAGCCCATGAGGGCCCAGCCAGTCTGACTGGGAGTAGTTTTACCTTGTCCTTTGAGACTAGGATCCATGTAAGTAGCGCAAGATTCGCCCCAACCACCGTCTTCGTGCTGTACGGAAACGAGCCAATCGGCAGCTTTTTTCACCCAAGGGCTTTGCATATCGACGCCGACAGCGTGGAGGGCTGGCAAGATTAAACCTGTACCGTAAATATAGTTGACGCCCCAGCGGCCAAACCAGCTGCCGTCGGTTTCTTGCTCATTGCGCAAATACTCTACGGCTTTGCGAACCATCATGTTGTTGTGAATATTTTGCCCGGCGGTACCGTAAGCCTCAATAACGTGGGCAGTAACATCGGCTGAAGGCGGATCGAGTACTTCACCAAAATCACAAAATGGTATCTGACAAACTAGATCGCAAGTGTTGTCTTTGTCGAAGGCTCCCCAAGCGCCATTACTAGAGCGTAAGGCTCTAAGCCAGCGGAAACCACGCTTCAAAGCCACATCTACTTCCGCTTCGCTGGCAGCTTGGTCGCGGTAGCGCATTAAAGCTATTAAGGCTACAGCCGCATCGTCAACGTCTGGATAGCAATCATTTTCGTACTCGAAGGCCCAGCCGCCGGGCTCAACACCAGGGCTATTTACTTGCCAGTCGCCTCTTGACAAGATTTGCTCATCTAAAGTGTAGCGCAAAGCCTTTTGCACCATTTCCTGTTTTCCGTTAACACCGCAATCGCTTAAAGCTACTAAGCTCAAAACTGTATCCCACACTGGCGAAGTACAGCATTGCAAATAGGTACCCTGTTCAGTTTTGAAAGCCCAAGGCTCGTTGAAGGCTTGCAAACCGGCTTTCATAACTGGGTGTTTTAAAGAATAACCTTGAGTGTACAAACCTACTAAGGCGTAGATCCAAGGAGGCTGAATACCCGCCCAGCAACCGTCATTTTCTTGACGCTCGATAATCCACTGTTCGCAAAGTTTTAAAGCCATTTTGCGCAAAGGCTTAATAGGCGACTTGGTAGTGTAAAGTCCCAAAAGTTTGTCGGCTACGGCAAAGAATTTGCCCCAAGGGGTAGTTGCTTTGGGCAACGAGTAGTCCATTTTGTCGCGTCCCTGAGGGAAGAGCTCGTCTAAGCGCTTGTCGGCTGGTAACTTCTTGACAGGATGATCGGCCGAAATTAGACACAACGATACAATAGTGGCTCTTCCCCAGCTGGCAAACTTATACAAACTTATAGGGAACCAATTGGGCAAAAGGACTATTTCCGGCGGCAAGTTGGGGCAAGCTTCCCAGGGCCATTCTCCCAAAAGGGCCAACCAAAAACGAGTAAATACTCTTATACGTTTCAAGCCGCCTTTAGATAAAATCCATTCCCTGGCTTGGCGCATATGCGGATCTTCTGGAGAATGGCCAGCTATTCTTAAGGCTACATAACTTTCAACGGTGGCGTTGATGTCGCCCAGCTTGGAATCGTAGTAGACGCTCCAAGAACCATCTGGACGCTGTTCACTGAGTATAGAGCGCACTACATCGTTATACTTAGGATCATCTGTGATACCAAGGAAATACATGGCAATAATCCATTCAGCTTCAATAGCCGAGTTGGTCTTTAAAAAACCTGCCCAGTAGCCCTGTTCGGTTTGCTCCTTCTTGAGCCAATTTACAGCTGAATCGATAGTGGCATTAAGTGATTGCGCCCAAGCGTTGCGCTCTTGCTCACTGACAAAGGTGGCTTCCTTAGTTCGGAAAACGGGAGGCTGGGGAAGAACGACTTTCTGTGGTTGACCTAAATTTTCTGATTTGCAGCTGAATACTTTTTCAGCAGAGGCGGGCATGTGGCTATCTGTCATGCTGGGCGATATCTCCTTAATGATTATTATCGGTATCAGTATGAAGTTTAAAAAATTGTTCAGCTCGTTTTTGCTCGCTAGTTTGCAATAATTTTAGGCGTCCTAAAACGTCGGTTACAAAAGCGATAACGAAAACAATACTAAGGGCAAAAGCTTGATTCCATTGCCGGTTGTAGGCGTCTAAGGCTTCTTGATCAGTAGGAGGAGCGTTTTCTGGACGCGGTTGTAAAAACTGAGGATCTAATGTATGGATTAAATAAGCTACAGCAACTATAGTAACTATCTTGAGCACACGAGCTATAAACCAAACGGATAAGAAACTGTGGTTAATACCGTTTTTTCTCTCGCGACGCACAAAATAAAAGTCGCTTATCAGCATACAAATGGCAATTACTAGCAATATTACGGGTACAATATTGCAAACCAAGGTATAAGCCACAATTCACCTGCTCGTAAAAACAATTTGGGACAGGCTCTTGAGAACAGAATAGATCCGCTGCCTCAATAAAAACTATAAAAAGCACCCAACCCAGGGGCTGCTTTCTCCTCTGTTTATCAAAAGCCTTTATATCCAAAAGCAAAAAGCCCAACTAGCTGGCGAGTAAAAATAACTTTAAGCTAAGCCTACTACGCGGTATATCTCTACTGGAGCGGTGCGATTGCGAACGTATATTTTGCGCACGAATTTAGCGTTTATACCCTCGTCGAGACTGTCGCCACAAATAAAAATTTCGTTAGGCCTACTATTGGAAAGGTTGCTTAATCTGGTGGCTCCGGAAAGCAAATCACGCATATTCTCGACGGTAAAGGGGCCTCTAGCCAAAGCTGGCTTTACTAATCCAGAATAGATGCCAGAAGCTATTGGTGGAAGTCTTAGCAAATTATAATTCTGTCCAAGCTGGCGGAGGCTCATTCTGGTGCGGATAATGGAGCGCACTGCTCTTAAGCCAGCGTATTCATCTACAAAAGCAGCTTTCACATTGGCTCCCTCGTTGAGAATGACAAAACCACCGTTTATTTCGACAGCTTCACGCATAACTTGGCTAATATGGGCGGCCAGTTGACTTAGAGATAAGGTTGGCAAGGGCAAATTTTTTAAAGAAGCGGTCATAGTTAAGACTGTGACCAATGGAGGAGTAGCAGGCTCTTTCGACTCGATAATACTTTTTAAAGAATGGACTGGAGCTTGATTCTCCGGACTTTCCTGATGATGTGTAGCTACTTCATCTTGTAAGCTACCCAGCAAGGCTTCCTCTCGAGAAGAGGAACTGAGCAAATAATCGTCCTGGGGACTTTGAATAAATTGTTCGGATAGCTCTTCACGGTCAGCTTGATTGGCTCCTATTTTTTGAGCTTCTTCCCAAATGTCTCCGGTGGCTGAAGAAAAAGGATCGCTAACTCGAGGCAAACTTTTGAGCTTATCTTCAGAGAGAGAATTACGCTGTTGAGCATTCGGTAAGGCCCTTTCTCCTGTTTGTCCGTCGGGAAGAGTTTTAGGCGCTTCTATATTCGGTTCTGGAGACACATAATGCACCGAGCCTATACGCAGCATTCTGACGACTTGAATAAGCTTTTCTTTTAAAACTAAGGCTGAATTGGGACGATACTTAGGATTCTTGTTCATCAGCCACATAATTATTTGCTCTATTTCGATAGGCAAATGAGGCTCAACCGAAGTAGGACGCTGAGCTTTGTCATAGACTTGCATACGTAAAATAGCTGCGGCATCTTCGGCAGAAAAAGGGGTGATACCGCAGAATATTTCGTACAAAATAACGCCTACTGCGTAGAGATCGGAACGTAAATCGGCCTCTTTGCCTTGGGCTTGTTCTGGTGACATGTAAGTGCACGTTCCCAGAGCTGTGCCTGATTTTGTTAGAGCCGTTAAATCAGCGGCAAAGCTTATTTTCGCCAAGCCGAAATCGAGCACTTTGATATGGCCGAGATGATTAACGAAGATATTATCCGGTTTTAAATCACGATGGATAATGCCGCGACTGTGGGCGTGATAAAGAGCGTCGCATAGCTCTGCGGTTAAAAGTAAAATCTTTTCCGGCGAAGGACGGTAAGCTCTCACATAATAGCGCAAAGATTTGCCTGTCAGCAGCTCCATAACAATGAAAGGGCGACCGTAAAAAGTACCATATTCATATACTTTCACTATGCCGGGATGGTTGAGCTTTTGAGCTGCTTGAGCTTCGCGGGCAAAACGCTTGCGGGATGATTCTCTTTCACACAGAGCGGGAAGCAGCAATTTTACAGCCACATCTTGTCCGGTTACTCTGTCTAAAGCGCGATAGACTTCGCCCATGCCGCCGCTGCCTAAGCGCTCCAGTAGCATGTATCTATTTTCTATAACTTGGCCGTCTATTTCCATCTTAAACTCACGATTGATTTATATATATCGGCTGACAACAGAAAAAGGCGGGGGCCGATTTTCGCTACGGAATAATCGGCACGTCCCGCTTTGTTCTCCCCCCTTAATCGCTTTTCCCTCAAGAATGCATTTGCGGCTATCGCTAAAAGCTACAACTCAAAGCGCGTATCTTCTAAATACATTTCTAAATCCTGGCTGGGAATACTTATTTTCAGAACTTTACCGGTTTTTAAGTCCATATAGAAAAGCATACCCTTTTCCGTATCTAGACGGGCTGTTTCCACTTCTGTGCCGTCTGGCATAGTGATCGTTTCGTCGGCTTCGGCTCTTTGAATGGCAAGATCCTGCACCTTAAGAGAGCCAGGGATAAAAGCTTTGAAGCTATAAGCTTCATCGCCCTCACTATCGGAAGAGTCGTTTTGACTGAAAGTACCAGCTCCGGTTTCTCCTATAGGACTTTTAGATTCGGAACTATCAACCTGAGCATCCGCATTTGAAGTAGAGCTGGGAGCGATAACTTCGCTGGAACTTACTACTCCAGTATTGGGATCGACTTTAGGCAACTCGGAGTCGTTTTGACTTTCTTCGCTAGCTTTTTCGGTAGTTACTACTGGACTTTGCTCTACTACCAAAGCCCACTGAGACAAGAAACGCGGATCGACAAGGTAGGTGCCTATGGAATAAGGAATCTGGCGGCTCTTAGACTCGTCAGCCTTTTCAGCATTGTCTGAAGCGGCCTTGGCGCCGTCTTTCTCCTCATTTTTAGCTTCTGCTTGTTTGGCTTTCTCTGCTTCGGCAGCTTGTTGTTTGGCTTCGTCGTAACAAGCCTTGATCTCCAGTAAGCGATCTTTGGCTTCTTGGCGTGCCTTAAGTTCGGCTTGCTTTTGAGCTTCGGCTTCAGCAGCTTCCCTTTCTGCATCGGAAATGGCCGCCTCGGGCAACTCCTCAGCTTTGTCTACATCTCCAGAAGCGCCTTGAGCAGCTTCACCAATTCCCTGGCCAAGTTTATCAGTTTCCGCAGAGTTTGCAGAGGTTGCCTTTTGAACTTGACTCGGCTCCGAGTTACTGTTCGCCTTCTCGAGGCTCGACTCTGTCGCAGCAGGCTGGCTCTGCGTCTTGGGTTGCGTATTGTCGAGCGTGGGCTGAGCAACCGCGTTAGTCTGTTCGACTTGAATAGACTCAGGAAGGGGAGGATTTTTCTCAAGCTGAGCTTCTTCCGCTTGTACTTCACTTTGTTTTTCGGCCTCTGCTTTTTCGCGCTCAATAAGTGCTTTTGATTTAGCCGGTCTGGGCAGCGATTTCGATTCTTTAAGGTCAAGGGCTTGAGTAATGTTGGTGCCCTTGAAGGTAAAGCTCTCGCGATGGACTTTAACGCCATTATCTTCCGTAGCTTGGAAAGAAATAGGCAAAGCATTTTGGTTCATGCTAAGCGTACTCTCAAAGACAAGGGGAGTCTCTTCGCGTAAAATTACCGATTCAGATTTAAAATCGTAGGTCTCGCCACCTTCGCGCACTTCCATGTCATACATGTAGGAGCTCTCCAAGCCGATAAGTTTGCCTTTATGGTAGATGCCATAAGTGCGCTTTTCGCCTATAGGCCACTTGAGAGGCGTTTTGAAATACTCGGTCGTGCGAGGGGGACGAGGAGAAAACTTCTCTACGTAAATGTCCATAGCCTGAAGATCGCCGCTTTCCCACAAAGTAATATGGGAAGCGTTAATAAAGCCAGATTCATTGGTGGTAGGATCAAAGGCTACCCAACCATCTTCGGCGCCCAGCCAAGCTTCTGTCCAGCGGTGCACTGTAAAGGAGCCTTTGTTATAAGACAAACCTCCTACGACTCTGGCGGGGATTTTAACCGCTCTGAGTAAGGCTGTTAAAAGCAAAGCTTTTCCTTCAGGGTTGCCAACTTGATTTTCTAAAGTTTGACGCGCTGAGGGCAAAGCTACGCCTTCGGCTATTTGGTTAGACACATAACCATTTAAGCGCTGGGCAGCTTGGAAAGCCGTTTCCGATTTCCAAGTAACCTCTTTGGCTTTAGTGGTCAAGCTATTAACTTCAAGCTCAATGCCTGGACAAGCTTGTAAATATTTTTTGAGGTTGTCCGGTACGGTCTCTGTAAAGGGAAACTTTGCTTTAGGAGTTTCGCTTTTTAAGTCGCTACTAACCACAGCGCGTCCCTTAATTTGTCCTTCTTTTACTTCACCGTAAAATTGTTGCTTGTAGTTTTTGATTTGGTGCTGGGCCAATTCTCCGCCACGCAATCTTAAGTCGACAAAAGCTTCTAAATGGGTAAGCTTGTCAGGATCTTGGAAGTAAATATTGGAAATTTCCGAATTGGCTTTGATACGTTGTCCGGAAGACTTGGCTACGGCCGAAACTACGCCTGGAGTAGAACGGCGGAACACCAATCCAGAGCCGATCTCTCTTATTTCGGCCAGTTCGTAATCTTTGGCATACACTCGTACGTAAGCCAAAGGAGCAGAGTTGGCGTCGGTAATTTTATATATTAAAGTTGTGTGTGCAACTCCGTTACGATCTTTCCATGTTTCTTTTGTTGGTTTGTAGACAATAGTTTTGCCTATCCCTTGTAAGATGGGATCGTATGTCTCTAAAACTCCACCCTGAGAAGCGGCTCTGACCATAAGCCAGTAATGCTCTGGGAAAGTGTCAAGGTGCCCCCACAAGTTGTTAAATACAATAAGAGGAGGTTGGTTAGCCGAATATTTTTGCAAATATCCTTGTTCTTTCCCCATATAATTGTTGTTTTGAGCAATAAAATCTTCGGAGTATATACAATTGACGCTTAAGGCGTCTTTATTTTTTTTCTCGCCTTGAATGCAAAGGAATAAAGCTGGCGATAAAGTCTTTTTATTAATTTGGGTATTAGCGGTGAATTTCAGATCTTGCACAGTGTCTACACCCATTTTAATACGCGAAGCAGAGTCCATAACATAGGTGGATTGGCCGCCTAACGTTAAAAGACGATTGATCTTGTACTGGGAGTAGCCTACTAACTGACCGGCATATTCGATAGCAAAGTAATTGTCGGTACCTACAGCTAAATTATTTTTGATAACTCGCGGACCTTGAGGAATTTCTTGTTCCGGTAAAGGCTGAGCCAATTCCAATTTGGCTGGACGCTCTTCTATTTTGGCAGTGTTTTTTTTCTTAGCTTTTACGGGTGAAGGAGCTGGAGCATATTTATCCCAAGGGTTGTTGCCAGTTACTTCTGGCAAGTTGTCTTCCACTTCTGGACTACCTTCAGCAGTAGCTGGAATAGGCATAGCCTTTGAGGGGGCGGTAGAGCCGGAGGCCTTCTTGGAACTTGAAGGTTCGGCTTGGTATTTGTCCCAAGGGTTAGTGGAAGAATCTGTAGCTGTAGGAGCTGACGAGGTAGTAGCCGCGCTTGGGGTGGTACCTTTAGCCTTGGCTGCCGGTTCAGCTTGGTACTTATCCCAAGGATTAGCTTGAGCTACAACTTGAGAATATGTGTTGTACAGTCGGCCATGAACTTGAGGCTCTTGTGAGTAAGCTGCCGATAAAGGAGCTAAGCAAAGTAAAGAAACAGCTGCTGCAGTAAAAGTGAGTCTGTTCATAAGCTTGAGAAAATTCCTGACCTAATGAGTAAAAGATTCGTGTTCTGACTAAACAGATCGTTAATTGTTTCAAAAGTCGCAGCTTTTCCTTTTAGAAAAACACATCGGCTTTTTCTACCTTTATAAATTCTTGATTAAGCGCTGAAAAGCTCTTGTAAATAGGCGTACATCTCTGGATCACGCTGCTCTACAAGAGGCTTTAAAGCTGGTTGGAAGTAAGCTTCTACAGTTTCGGCAAAATACTCTGCTGGATTAGTAGAAGCATAACTAGAAACTAAACCTGTGCGACTGTGGCGGAATTTGTTCCACAATTGTACCGATAAAGGCAAACGGCGACCGTGGCCTTCACTAAAGGCGTTGTCGTAAGCGTGGGCAAATTCGTGCCTGGCTACTGAATGGTTTGGCTGCCCTAGTTGCTCTTCGCCTATAACCAGTAGACGCCTGGAAGAATCGTATAATCCACGCACTTCAGACCAATAGCGGCCGTCAAAGGTTTTCTCGGAAGGAGCTACTACGTACATACCTTTTATTTTTAGTTGAGTGAGAGCTTGGCGACGATCTAACACAATAATATGAGCGCCAAAAGATCTCACTTGAGAAATGATCTTAGCTCCCATAGGCTCAAGCTCATCTTGAACTTTGAGACGTGAGGCTTCTGTAGGGGCGTAGTAGATCATGCGGTTGATCATCTCGCGTACAGGCGAATAAACTTGATGTTGGACGCGCTTATTGGGATTGGGTACAAAACCAGAAAGTTGGATTGTGGTAGGAAAAATTAAATTTTGCGGTTGCTTCTGTCCTTCTTGCTCCGACTTGCTGCGGCGGAAAGAGTCTAAATCGCTGAGTAAGCCGTTAAAGTCGCGCTCAGGTTTTTCTTCTTCGTCTTCCTCGTCGTCTTCTTCGCCAATAAGATCTATGCCCTTATGTTTGAGAAGTTTGCGGCGCAGTTTCTTTAAATAAGCTTTAGCTTCTGGTGACAAAGTAACCGAATCTTCCAAATTGCCTTGCAAAGCTAAGGCAACCTGGTCTTCAATATCACCTACTTCTTTTAATATATTCGATTTTACGCTGCGGGCCATTTCGCGTTGAACGGCCTGCAGATAACCTGCGTCGTATGTCCCTAAGTTGGGACCGCGAATTTCCATACCCATAAGCAAATAATCCTAACCAATAATCGGTAGTAAAAATGTGAAGTCGATAAACTTCCCACAATTAAATAAGCGAACTGCCAGTCTGTTTCCTCTCTAATTGAATCGACTGCCGTTCGCTTATGCTGTCGGCTTAGTTCTAAAGTATACCGGAGCCAAGCTAAGAGCGCACCCTTTTTGCTTGTCTCCGGTAAGCTCTACTTTAGGCCGATAGTATTTAAAGAGCGCGAATACCTTTAGTGATGGGCATATGACGATCCAAGCCCAAAAGCATAGGCGACAACTTTAAACCGATAGGTCCTTGCTGACGTTTGAATTCACTGCGCTCTACTAGACGGACCACTTTTTCTACCATAGCTTCGTCGAAGCCCTCGGCTTTGAGTTCGGCCTTAGTGCGCCCTTCTTCCAGATAGGCTTTCAGCATGGCGTCGAGAACGTCGTAATCAGGCAAGCTGTCTGAGTCTTTTTGGCCTTCATGCAATTCTGCTGAAGGAGGACGGGTAATGATAAGAGAGGGAATTATCTCTTTATCTTTATTAAGGTAGCGGCAGAGAGAGCGAACCTCATTTTTATAAAGATCCATAATAGGAGCAATACCGCCAGCTCCGTCGCCGTATAAAGTAGAGTAGCCTACCGCTTCTTCGGCTTTATTGCCAGTACATATGGCCAACCAGCCGAACTTATTAGACATGGCCATGACTAAAATGGCACGGATACGAGCTTGAATATTTTCTTCTGTAATATCAAAACTGCGTCCGGCGAAAGCTGGAGCCAGCAACTCGGTGAAGGCCGCTCTGGGCCCTTCGATAGGCAGCAATTGTAAATCGATACCCAAACAGCGACAAAGCTTAGCCCCTTCTTCTTCACTTATGTCGGTGCTGAAACGGCTGGGCATATAAATACCATGCACATGCTCTGAGCCTAAAGTCCTTACGGCTAAAGCGGCACACAGAGCCGAATCAATACCGCCGGAAATACCCAACACAACGTCAGTAAAACCGTTTTTACGCATATAATCGCCTAAGCCTAAACAGATGGCTTCGGCCAATTCGCTTTCTTTGGCCCATTTTTCATCTTCTGAAGGAAGTTGCACAGACTGAGCAACACTCTGGCTATCCAATGTCCAAAGATCAATATACTCGTGGAAGCGTGGCGCGTAGTGCAAAAGCTGGCCTTGGTTAGAAATAAGCAAAGAGCCGCCTTCTAAAATGATTTGATCTTGGCCTCCTACTAAGTTGGCCTCCAAAACATGTACTCCCAACTCCTGAGCACGCTGTTGCAATAAAGCTACATGTTGTTGCCATTGTCCAGAAACGAAGGGACGAGCGGCCAAATTGATGGCTAAAATTTGCTTGTCGCTAGAGTGCTTTTCTTGCTGAGCCAAAGAAGCGAATTCTTCGTCCAAAATTTCATCGTCTATGGAGACGATAACTTTATAATCTTCGCAAGTAATTGCAGATGCCGTTACAGAACCGTTGTTGAAGTAGTCGGAGGCCGCAAACCAAGAATGGTCGTGTAAAGCTGAAGCTTGTAAAGGAATAATTTCAGCTTTTTCGTTGTGGGAAAGCAAAACGGCTCCGTTATAAAGCGTCTCCTCTCCATCTTCTTGGCTGACAACCGGAGAACCAACAATAGCTTTGAGCCCTTGGCAAGCTTCAGCTATAGTTTGCCAAGCTTGGCTAATGGCAGCGGTAAAAGCACGATTGCGAAGTAAATCGTGAGGAGGATAACCGGTAAGTGCCATTTGAGGGAAAACAACCAGCGAAGCTTGAGCTTCTTTGGCTTGCTCGATGGCTTTAATAATAAGGCGGCTGTTCTTTTCGATGTCGCCGACAGTAGGATTTATCTGTGCTATAAACAGTTTCATAGTAGGCTAATAGCCTTTCTAGCTAGTTAAGTAGCGATACTTTGAGATTATAACGTAAATAAAGCCCCCGACTTTAAGGGGCGAGGGCTTAGGGTTAAAAAAAAGTTATTTCTTAGCTTTTTGCAAACGGGGAAGAGGACGGAATACTACATCGAAAGCTTCGTCATCGGTACCAATGCATAAGTCGGAGTTTTCACCGAAGTAGCTGCAAAGAGATTCTACCTTTAAGCCGTTTATACGATAATTTTGTACTGGCTTTTTGAGCATAGAAAGCTTGTAGCCTTTATCCTTAATTTCTACAGTTCCAACTTCGCAAATAACTGAATCAAACGGGCCCAGATCGCCTTCGTCGGTAGTTCCCACGCTGAGAATGCGGAATTTATTTTCTCCATTAGGTTGCAAATTTAAGTCTGAACAACTGCGACCACCGTTGAGGAAATTGCGCAAATCGATATTCTTGCGCTCTAATTCTACGAGTTTATTGTTCTCTAAACGGGTTATGACCAATTGACCGGCATGACTGGAGTCACCACGCAAGCCCAACAGAATGTAAGTATTTTGTTGGCCGTCTTGCAAAGCGGCACAGCCTTCTATTTGCAAATGATCAGGAGTCATACCATCATTAGGCATGGGAAATGGATTAAAAACATCGACCACTCTAGCAATCCACCCAGAATAAGGGTCGTGGCTCACTTCAATTTCGAAAGCTCGTCCAGAACCGCCTTTCCAATAGCCACTTTCAAAAGCGTAAAAATGGTAAGGACGACCTGGCACCTGGCATATAGCTTCTAAGTCGCTAGCTTTTTGAGTTGAAGAATCGCCCTTTATATCCCAGGCAGATACTTCGATAGGTAAAAATTGGGCGCCTTTCTTATCTTTTACTTGAAGGATGTGCAAGCGAGGCTTGTCTGATTTTGCTTTGACATCTGAAACCGTTATGATGGCGTTCTGGTTTAAATTGGTCATGCCGCTAATGTCGGCGGGATCGGCCAGAGCCGGAACTGCCAAACCTAAAGCCAAAGCCGTACTGCACAGAGCAAGGGAAAATTTTGATGCTATAGACACGGTATCGTACCTCTCTTTTTATCGATATTCTTGGGACTGTAGAGCGCACATTGTGCCAAAAGTCGCAAAATCGACATAAAGTTCAGTCTAAAATTGTTTTAAACCAGACGGAGGGAGTGCGCGTCCTTCTCCGCAAATAACCATGCATTATTCTTACTAGGCAATTTTTTCCCCTTCGCTGGTTTTTTCTGCTTTAGAGCGGAATTTTTGGAATAAAAATAAATTGGAGCAAATAGTACAAAATGGAAACTGACAATATAAATATTTCGCTGGCCGACGTGCTCGATAATGATTGCTGTCCAGAGCTTTTAGGAGCGAATCCGCGTCTGCGTGTAGTTGGAGTAGCTGTAAATTACGATAAAGTATATATATGGCAGCGTCTAGCTACCGACGAAGCAAAGGCTGAGCATGGCGCTAATCCGGTTCAGTTAAATGTAGAAAAATTCCGCCCTTATTTCTGGGTGCATCATACTAAGTTGAATGAAGTAATGGCGCATGATGAAGAATGTACTTACGAAAGTAAACAATTGAGCGGAACTGGGTTCTTTAACAGTACTGTTTCAGCTAACAATATTGAAGAATTAGCTACCTTAAATAAAGAAATCACCTCTATATATAAAATGGCCAAAAAAGAAGATTTCGGCACTTCTTACTTTTGCGAACACAGCGCTTTGCAACTTTACAATAATGATTTGGTAAATTTGTACCTCACTAAAGCCGGATTCTGTCTTTTCAATGGTCTAAATTTTAAAGAAATTTTGCGTTTGGGTTTGACGGTATTTACGTCTTGTGGCAACGGAGAAAATTTGCATGGTTGCATCGAAGAAAGTATCGGTTGTCTTTATATGCACCTTTCCGATGGTCGAGAAAAAGTGCTTTGTTTGGATGATTATGAGGGCGACGAAGCTAAGTTGCTTCAAGATTTTGTGCAAAATGTACAAAATTGGGATCCTGATATTATTGAAGGCCATTTTTTATATGATGATATTTTGCCTTATTTGCAAGCTAGAGCCAAAGCCGTCAAGGTAAAATTGCTGCTGGGGCGTGAATTTATTCAGGCGGGCAAAAAACGCAGTGTACCTAAAGATGTTTGCTTAGAGCCCAAAGGGCGCAAAACCTATACTACTATTGCTAACAAACGCTACGACTATATTTATTGGGACTTGTGGGGACGTGAATTAGTCGATACTTTGATGTTGGCTCGTTTGCGTGATGTCACGTTCCGTGAATTGGAAACTTTTTCGCTGGAAGAAACGGCGCAATCGCTTGGAACCATGGGAGAAGAAGAGCCAACTTTCGCTTCAGAAAAGGAAAAAGCTGAATTTTATGGCCATTTGCTGGAAAAAGTTAGCGAAGCTTTACTTTATCCTTTCTATGTTCAAGCGCAATTTTTCCCTTATTCATTGCAAAATACTATTTTGCGCGGTACGGCCACCAAAATTAACAGTTTGTTCTTGCGCTATTATTTAAGTAATTCGGTCAGTATTCCGGATAAGCCACAAGTAGCCGAATATATGGGCGCTTCTGCAGGTCAAGAAGTGGAAGGTATTGTCCATGATATTTATCACTGTGATGTGCAATCGCTTTATCCCTCGATTATGCTCAGTTATAATTTAGGGCCTCAGGCTGACGAACTTGGCCTTTTTCTCAATTTATTGGCTAAATTGCGCAATTTCCGCCTCAAAGCTAAAGCTCTTATGCGCCAAGCTCAGAAAGAGGTCGTGCAAAATGTGGAAAAAGTACGCTTTTATGATGCCTTACAGAGCACGTTCAAGATTTTAATCAATTCCTTTTATGGCTATTTGGGCTTTTCTCAGGGCAATTTCGCCGACTTCGCCAAAGCTTCTGAGGTGACAGCCAAGGGTAGAGAAATTTTAGCTACTATTATTTCCAAATTAAAAGAGCTGGGCTGCCGTGTTGTAGAGTACGATACCGATGGTGTCTATTTCCAGGCCGCTCCCGAATCTGAAGAAACACCAGAAGTTTATGGCCATAAAATATCTGAAGCTGTCAATAGTATTTTGCCTTCTGGAGTTGGGGTAGAGCTTGATGGTTTCTATCCATCTATGTATTCTCACACTACAAAAAATTACGTGCTTCTTGATGAAAATGGCAATTTGACTTTCAGTGGCGCCACTTTCCGTTCTCGCTCTCGCGAGCCTTATTTGCGTTTGGCTTTGCAGCGCATTGCCTCTTTAGTGTTGCAAGGACGCCCGGCGGAAGCGGCGGCCTATGTTGCGCAGCTTAAAGAGGATATTCTCCAACATAATATCCCTATAACTTTGCTGGCCAAAACTGAGATCTTGAACGATTCTTTGGAAAATTACAGCAAAAAAATTGAAAAGAGCAGTCGCAACCGTGCCGCCGCCTATGAAGTCGCTCTTAAATCAGAACATACTTACGCTGCTGGTAAAGCGGTGCGCTATTACATTACTGGCAATAAGAAGAGCGTGCGTATTTTTGAAAATGCTAAAGAACTGAGCTTATACGATACGGCCGCGCCAGACGAAAACAGCGCCTATTACGTTGGCAAATTGGAAGCTCTGTTGGAACAATTCCCACTTTTAGTGCCTGCTGAAGCTTTGCCAGTAAAGAAGAGTCGCAGCTCTAAAAAATAAACTGTTCAGCTTAGGAGCTTTTAGCGCGGCTATGTCGAAAGGCGGCAGGCCGCCTGAGGGTGCTGTTGCTTTTGCGCATTCAAGTAGTCCCGGGCAGTACTGCTTAATCAACAATTTATGAGGAGTGACAAAATGGGCCAAGCCTACGAACAACTTTTAAAAAAGATCAAAGAAATTACTTGTTTAAACGAAATTTTGGAACTTCTGACCTGGGATTTAGAGACTGGTATGCCCATTGGAGCTGACGAAGCCCGCGCCGATCAGATGGGAGTCGTTTCTGAATTGTCTCATCGCCTTTCTACTTCGGAAGAATATTTACAGCTTATTAAAGCTTCCGAAGAAGAACTGGCCGAAGAGAAAAAGTCCGGCCTTAAAGTCCAGTCTTCTTCTCCTTACGATTTGCACAATTTGGATGTTAAAGCTGATTTACTGCGCAAAGTTAGACGTGACGCTGATAACAATTCCAAAGTGCCAGCTTCTATCGCTTCTGCTTTAACTGCTGCTTGCTCCAAAGCTCAAAGCGTTTGGATGAAAGCTCGTCAAAATAACGATTTCGCCTCTTTTCGCGAGCCCTTGGAACGCGTTGTCGAGCTTTGCCGCGCCAAGGCTGAAGCTTTGGGCTACAAAGAACACATCTATGACGCTTTGCTTAATGTTTACGAACCTGGTTTAACTACCGCTCAAGTTAGTAAAGTTTTTGGAGAGTTGCGCGGCCATTTGGTAAATTTGGTCAGTCGCATAGCCAAAGCTAAACAGCCTCAATTGCGCGTAATCAATAAGATTTATCCTATAGAATTACAGCGCCGTTTTTGCCATCGTCTTATGAGCGATATGGGCTATGACTGGACACGCGGCAAAGTAGATGATGTAATCCATCCTTTCTGCTGCTCATTTTCTACTAGAGATGTGCGTGTAACTAACAATTTTAGTGAACAAGCTGTCACAAAAGCTATGTTTACGGCTTTACACGAAACTGGCCACGCTCTTTACGAGCAAGGTTCTCCTAGTGAGTGGACTCACACTCCTTTGGAAGGCGGCGCCAGCATGGCCGTTCATGAGAGTGAGTCCCGTTTATGGGAAAATATTATTGGTCGCAGCAAAGCTTTTTGGGAGTTCTACTATCCTGTTTTTAAGTCTTATTTCCCCGCTCAAACTATCGGCGTCGATTTAGAAGAGTTTTACAAAGCTATAAACTACGTTACTCCTTCATTTATACGCACTGAAGCCGACGAAGTGACCTACAGTTTGCACATTATGTTGCGCTTTGAATTGGAAAAAGCGCTTATCGAAGGCTCTTTGAAAGTAAAAGATTTGCCAGAAGCTTGGAATAGCGCTATGTCCGACTATTTAGGTATTGTCCCCGACACTGATACTGAAGGCTGCTTGCAAGACGTGCACTGGTCGTCAGGTTTGTTTGGTTATTTCCCTGCCTATGCTTTGGGTAACTTGATTGGCGCCCAGACTTGGCAAGCGCTTAAAAAAGATGTGGGCGATACGGATGAAGTTTTGCGCCACGGTCAGTTGGGAGCTATTCGCAACTGGTTGCATGATCATATTTATGTTTATGGTCAGCGTCTCTATCCGAACGAGTTGCTTAAGGCTGCTACCGGAGAAAGCTTACAAGCCGGGCCTTTTGTAAATTATCTGGAAAATAAATATGGCGCTCTCTATAATTTGTAGCTTTGAATGCTAGGCGGTGAAACTTAGCTTTAGCTAGTATAAGCGGCGCTTTCTTGGCTATTTAGTTAGCCAAGAAAGCGCTTTTTTTGTTGAGGAAGCTTGAGCGCAACTTTATAGTCAGAAAAGTTCTAATGTA
>DHKB01000019.1 GCA_002407045.1 Candidatus Bruticola papionis
ATGCGTCAGGCCGCTCCTGCTGCTCCTGCCCAGCCAATGCGCCAAGCTACTCCTGCCGAAAGTTACAATACGAAGCAGGCTGGAACTGCTGTGCGCGATGGCGGTTATTCTGGCCATACTCATTCTTCCCAAGCTTCTTCTGCTGTAGATTTAGGTAAGGCTGAACAGTCAGCTACTAATAACGCTTTCGGCAGTCGTTCTGACACTTATCGCTTAGCTGATTTAGTCAAAAATGAAGACAGAGATGAAAGCGACTCTACCTATCGTATTGGGCGTAAGAGAGTTAGTGAAGATGAATTAGCCAGCTACCCTCCTTTAGGAGTAGAGCCCGTTTCACTTCACAGTGATGCTCAAAGCGAGAATGAAAGCGAGTCTGCGAGTGTAGCTGAAGACATAGATGGTGCTTCTGAAGCACCGGTTGCGGATCTTACTTCTCAAACGGAAAATTATCGAGTTGAGAATAAAGCTTATACTGGAGCTGCAGGAGCTTCTGATGGACTTCAGGATCTTTGGAGCCGCTACCATGATTATATGGCCACCAACCTCAGTGCTGATATGGTAGAGGGACTGGCCGATATTAGCAGTCGCAATTGGACTTGTATCGGCAGTGATATGGAAACTGTCATTT
This sequence comes from Candidatus Bruticola papionis, assembly GCA_002407045.1. GTDB lineage: Bacteria > Vulcanimicrobiota > Xenobia > Xenobiales > Xenobiaceae > Bruticola > Bruticola papionis. The sequence goes on from DHKB01000019.1 coordinate 629, forward strand.
CCCAGGGCGTTTCTAAATTAGACTTAGGTCCGGAAACAGATCAGCTTTTAGCCCGTTTAGATGATGACCAAAGTTTGGAATATGGTTGGCCGTTAGTTGTAGTTGAAACTAATGAAGGCATGAGCGTAGCTCCGCTTTTGGTGGTCAATATCTCTCAGCCTCCTTATGATGATTACAGTGCTGAGGTTCTCAGCGAGCCAGTTATCAATCCGGCTGTGTTGCGGGCTATTTGGTCTCACAGTAGTGATGTAAACTTCTTGCGCTCTAGTTTTGGTGATGGCGTACCTCACGGAGCTCTGGCTATCAGCCGCTATGTGCAGCAAATTTGCGAGACTATGGGTTTACAAACTTTCGAGCTCGATCCTCTGAAGTTGGTGCGTGAATTGCCCACCGATCCTGGCGTATATAACATGGCCGTGCTTATGCTTACTAAGCCGGCTGCTGTAGCCAAGAGAACTTGTGAAGAATTGCAAGAAGTTGCCGAGAGAGACGATTGGCAATCGAGCTCTAGTAGTTGTCTTTTTGGAGTCAAGTTAGATGATATTGAAGGGCACCAGACCATGCCAGTTATGCCTTGGTCAGCCGAGCCCGTATTTGAAGATTCCTTACAACTAATTCGTACCAAAGCTCTGACAGTATTTACTATGGCTCAGCGTGACATTATCGATCAGTTGATTGCTTCCGCTTGCGCCAATGCTTGGATAGATAACGAATCTATTTTGGTACTTTCTGATGATGATAAGAGATTGGATGAAGTTGTTCACTTAGCTGGCGACGTTCACGCTGCCCTTTTAGTGCGTACATGTGTATCTCGTGATTTGGCTATGAATCCAAAGCGAAAATCTACAAGTCTTTCCGATTTGGCTGGGGTCTTGCTTAACGAAGTCCAAGCCGCTAGTTCTTCCATACGCCAGATTATAGGTAGAGCATATAAAGATTTGGAGAAGGTAGAAGAAATCCGTAAAGAAGCCCTCAAAGGCGCTTCTTTTAGAAAGACTTGGAGTGATAAGAAGATTCGCTGGGAAAGTAAACGCTTAGAAATTTCCAAGCGCATTTGGCAGCACGGTCTCTATCCCCAGGGAACCGATCCCAAAGAGATCGGTGTAGAAGCTCAAGACTTAGCTAAAGCTGTAATTCTTAAGGGAATGCGCATTAGCATGTTCTTAAAAAAGATTGGCGCTAAGTCTGGAGCTAACATAGAGGATGTAGTTGAATGGGCTAATCTGTCTTTGCATATTAAAAATGCTGAAACTGAAATTGCCAAGGTGAACGATCCTGATAAATATAACGTCGGTGCGGCCAACTATCGCTGGGCTGCTAGTTGTATTGGCGCTGTCTCGGCTCGTGTTTCCGGTGCTCTGACTGGATGCGCCAATATTTTAGAGCGTTTAGCTGAATGTACTGAGCGCGACGAAGATACAAAGTCTATCGTCACCGAACTTGTGCCCCACTTAAAAGCTTGGGCTTCCAACTATTACGATGCTAACGAGTTCTTTGAGTTGCAACCTTGCATGTTCGATACGGTTATTTTTGATAACGCCAACCAAGTAAATTTAGCTTGGGCTTTGCCTTGGGCTTACCGTGCCAAGCGTTTGGTTATTATTGGCAACCCCAATGGCGTTCCTCCGAATGTGTTCGTTGATGGTGCTCAACTGAACCGTGCGGCTGCCCAGTTCCATTTCGATCGCCAAGATCTTGTCAATCGTGGCTTGGAATACGGGACTACCAGTGTCTTTAATGCTTTCAGCATGGCCTAGAAACTGAATATTTGTGATAGATGGAGTAGAGAGGAATGTGCTTGCGTTAGCGAGTACATTCCTCTCTTATTTATGGTAAGAACAAAAAAATGAGCTTTATATACTGTAATGGCAATAATATAGACGGGCCGTTTCATATTATCGGTGATTGTCACGGTTGTGCCGACGAATTAGTTGAGCTATTAGAAAAATTAGGATATTTGTTAAAAGAAGACGGCAGCATTTGGGCCGTTAGAGGAAGCGTTGCCGCTGATTTTAAGTTGATTTTCGTGGGAGATTATATCGATCGTGGTCCCAAATCAGCTCATGTATTGCATATTCTCTTAAAAGCTTGGCAAGATGGAGCGCTATTTTTTCCTGGTGTAAATAGTACTTTTTCTTCTCAAACGCATAATTTAAGTAATGAATATGCTCTCGGTAAATATCGATTTTCTTTAGGCAACGATACTGAAGCTAAACGGCACGAAGATAGTCAATGGCAAAAGATAATTGCCCAGGCTCAGGAAAATAATCGAGAAGATTGCAACATTGTCTTAGATACAATTAAAATGGAGCCTGTTCATATAAAGGAAACAAGTAGTTCATATAAACAGCGCCAATTAAAGCGCGTTCCTATTCTGGCAGTAAAAGGCAATCATGAGTTCAAACTTGAAAGAGTAATGTGTGATCGCAAAGTGCAGGCTATATTTACCGATATGGCTTCTACTATGCTTAGTTTAAGAGGGGCTTGGCAAGGGCTATATAGGTTCGCTTGCGGACAGAGTAGGAATTATTTTCCTTTTTCTTACGAAGAGCTGGCTACCTTTTTAGACGCTTTGCCTCATTACATAACTTTAGAAGGGGGGAATTTGCTCGTTTCTCATGCTGGTTTATGCCAAGATTTGCAAGGCAAAAACAACCAGAAAGCGGCTCACTTTTGTCTTTTTGGTGATGCTAATGGAAAGTTGGATGAAAAGGGCTTTCCGATTCGTCACCATTGGGAAAACTCTTATACTGGAAAAACGCAAGTTGTTTATGGTCATACTCCTGTAGCTGAGCCTTTAAAGTGTGGCAACACCTGGAATATAGATACAGGTTGTGTATTCGGTGGCAGCTTGAGCGCTTTGAGTTATCCTCAGGGCGAGATTACTTCAGTGAAGAGCAGAAAAGTTTACTGCTTTAAAGAGGGCATAAGCAATTTAGGAGCGGGCAAAAAGTAACTATATGAAAAAATCGTTCATAATTATAGATGGAATTAAGGTTAATATTATCCGCAAACCTATAAAAAGGAGCGTTCTCAAGGTAAATCCTAACAAAGGTGAAGTCTCTGTAAGTGTCTCTGAAGATATTACCGACGAACATTTGCGTTCTATCTTAGGGGATAATTTGCGCTGGATTAAAGAGCGTCTTGCACAACGTTCTGATTCGCGAGCGGTTCCGTTTGTTATTCCTGAAAATGAGGGAGAAGAGGGATTTTGTTATTTTTGGGGTGATAAATGTAAATTAGTTATGCAAAGATCGCCTCTTCGTAGCCGTGTGTATTTAAAAGAAGCTGGCCTTTTGGTTATGGAATTTTCGCGTTTTCTTTCCGAACAACGAAAAATTACTTTGCTTGATAATTTCTTGCGCTATGAGTTGCAAAATGAATTGAATAAAATTATTCCAGTTTGCCAAGATACGACTGAGCTGAAAGCTGACGAATATCGTATAAAAAAGATGACTAGCAGATGGGGTACGTGCAATCTCTACAAAAAGCGTGTTTGGATTAGTCTTAATTTAGTTTATCGTTCTCGAGATTGCTTGAGGTATGTAGTTATTCATGAGTTAACTCATTTATTGGAAGGGAGTCACAACTATATTTTTAAACGCTACTTGGATAAGTTCTATCCGGGCTGGCGTGCAATTAAAAAAAAGTTGGCTCTTCCTTTAGGAACAGCTACATCTTGAACTTTAAATAATATCGATGCTTGAATAAAATGGGAGTGCGCCGCGCTCTACTTTGTGGGTGCCCAATTTATTAAAAACTGGAATGGAAATAAAAATATGGCTACATTTTCTATCCTTACTTTAGGATGCCGAGCTAATCAAGCTGATTCTGAGCTATTGGGAGAAGTTCTAAAACGGCATGGGTTTAAGCAAGTCCAAACTAATGAATCGGCTGATTTAGGTATAGTTAATTCTTGCACGGTAACTGCCGAAGCGGATCGTAAAGCTGGGCAAATGGTGCGGCGCTTGAGCAAAATATGTCGTTTTGTAATGGTGACTGGTTGTGGAGCGGCAGCCAAGGGTGGTCTGATCACTAAAAATATGCTGGCGGACAATGTGATAATTTTACCTCCAGGACAAAGGGAGAAAATTATGGACTATCTTCCCTTTGCCGCTATGGAAGTTAAAGTAAATGATCCTGCTGATAGCTCAAAAGAAGAAGCTCAGCATCTCTCTTTTGCACAAGCTAGAGAAGATAGTGTGCAGCATAGAGCTAGAGCTTTACTGAAGGTACAAGAGGGATGCAACCATATGTGTACTTTTTGTATAGTACCTATGGTGCGTGGCCCTCTAGTTAGCTTTACCCCTGAAGAGCTTATCCCCAAGGTGAAAAAATTGGCCGAAGAAGGATATAGAGAAGTAGTTTTAACTGGTACTCACTTAGCTTTATGGGGAAGAGATAGTCGCTCGAAGAAGCAAGCCAAAGCTGAAGGCAAGCCGGAACAAAATTTCGCCGATTTACTGGAAGCCTTAATAAAAAATACTCAAGACGTGCGTTTTAGGATCAGCTCTATCGAGCCTATGTCTTTCCCTGAGCGTATTTTAGATTTGATGATTGCTTATCCGGATAGATTATGTCCCCATTTACACTTAGTTATTCAACATGCTAGCGATAAAATTTTAGCTGCTATGCATCGAGACTATACTTTAGCTGAGTATGATAACTTGGCAGAAAAGTTTTTAAGAAAAGTTCCTGGAGCTTGCCTAACTACCGATGTTTTAGTGGGCTTCCCTGGAGAGACAGAAGAGGATATGGATATTCTCTTGAATTATTTGTCGCGACGCAAATTCTACCATTTGCATGTCTTTCCGTATTCCAAACGCCAAGGCACTGTAGCATCTGAATTGTCTAATCAAGTTCCGGAACAGGTAAAAAAAGAACGCGTTAGAAAAGTTATAGAACTTGGTGCCCAAAGTGCAGAAGATGTCTACGATTCTTTTGCAAATACAACACGTAAAGTCTTAGCTGAGCGTCCTTCTGGTCATGAAGGTTTTTTAATAGGTACAGCTGACAATTTTTTAACCGTAGAATTTCCCGGAAAGGTTTCCGATATTGGTAAAATCATGCCTATAGAAATTAGGAGGCACAATGAATTTTAGACGTACCAAGATTGTGGCCACAATAGGGCCAGCTTCTCAAGATGAGCAAATGCTTACCAAATTAGTGAAAGCTGGCATAAACGTAGCTCGTTTAAATTTCTCCCACGGAACTCACGAGAGCCATCAAGAGCTTTATAATCGTTTGCGCAAGGTCAGCGCCGAAAATGGGGCTTTTCTTACTATCTTGCAAGACTTGTGTGGCCCCAAAATTCGTTTAGGCACCATCAAAAATGGAAGCGTTATGGAAGTGGGCCAAACTTGTATATTTACCGCCGAAGAGGTTGAAGGAGATGCTCACCTTATGCATGTTTCTTACCCTCGCTTGGCAGAGGAAGTACGGCCTGGAAGCATGATTTTGCTTGATGATGGCTCTTTGCAATGTCAAGTAGAAGAAGTAAAAGGTGGCAAGGTTTATGCTAAAGTACTAGTCGGTGGCCCTATTAGCTCTCACAAAGGAGTCAATTTACCTGGTACTAAGTTATCGATCGCTTCTCTTACGGAGAAAGATGCCGATGATTTGCGCTTCGGCTTAAAAATGGGCGTCGATTATGTCGCTATGTCCTTTGTACGTAGTCCTAAAGATGTGGAACCTGCTCGCAAGATTATGGACGAAGTAGGTATTCACCGTCCTATTATCGCCAAGATTGAAAAGCCTGAAGCTTTAGATTGTATTGAAGAAATAGTTGAAGCCTTTGATGGCATTATGGTAGCCAGGGGAGACTTGGGCGTAGAAATGCCTATTGATGATATTCCTGTTGTGCAAAAGCGCTTAATCCATTTGGCTAGGAAAAAATACAAACCAGTCATTTGTGCTACGCAAATGCTCGACTCGATGATTCGCAACCCGCGTCCTACCAGAGCTGAAGTTACTGATATTGCCAATGCAATTTTTGATGGCGTCGATGCTGTTATGCTTTCCGGTGAAACCGCTTCTGGCGCTTATCCAGAAGAAGCAGTAACTGTGATGGCTGGTGTAGCAGCTAAAGCCGAAGCTTGTCTTCCTTATGATAAAATCTTTACTCTCGATTTTGAAAAAGAGGACCGTCTTGATTTAAGCTGTGATATAGCTTTAAGTGCTTGCGAAATTGCTGAAGCTTCTAAAGCTAAAGCTATTTTGGCTTGTACTGCCGAGGGTCATACGGCCAGATGTATTTCTCATTTTAGGCCTCGCACTTTAGTTGTGGGAGTTGCTTACGATGAAACTGTGGCTAGACAAATGAATCTTTTCTTTGGCGTAGCTCCAGCTTTAATCAAAAAATCGGAAAATATCGGTGGCATGGTGCTTGGTTCTACTAACGAAGCTTTGCATCGTGGCTTTATTGATAAGGGCGATAAAGTTATTGTCGTAGCTGGATTCCCTCCGGGTGAACCTACCAACTGTATCTTTGTTAATACTGCCCGTTAAGTAGAATCTTCTAATATACAAATAACCACCATAAAGTTTGTCTAGCAAAATACGTGGTGGTTATTTTTCTACGTATTACATTGTTTTATCATAAAAAATTTTGGCAAGCCTCCACTCGAAATGGAAGCTTGCCAAAATAATATCCGGCTCTACCTAAAATGTTGGCTGGATTTGCTTTTTGATTTTATTTCTTTAATCTGCTCTCTATGCGTTCCAAGTCCATTTTTACCATGGGATGATTGCCATTTATTTGCTTACACTTCATAAAGTGAGCTTGAGCTAATTTCAGATCTTCACGATTCTTATTGAGATCGTAACGCCTCTCATAACAACATCCTAAGTAGTGCTCTACTTCAGCATTGTTGCCTCCATAAGCTTTGGCCGCTGCCGTTAAGCTTAAAATGGCACTTTCGATATCGCCATCACGATAAGCGATTAAACCGGCCCCCAACAAAGCTTGGGGAACAGTAGCATTAAGTTTTAAAGCTTGAGCATACAAGTCTTTGGCTTTGCTTATACTGCCTGCTTTAAGAGCTTCGTAGCCCTGACCAGCTAAAGCAATGGCTTTGCTATTATCTGAAGTGGCAATAGGTAAATTTCCTAAATTACCAACTGGCAAAGCTGCAGAATCTGTTCCGCTCTTAGGCACAAAAGTAGCTTTCGCCAAAGCCTCTTCGATTTTGGCTAATTCGCGTTTAGCAGGCTCGTGCTTAGAGTCTAATTTAATGCACTCTTTCAAATGATCGCGAGCTAACTCAATTTCGGAGCGCTGCAATTCCAGAAGAGACATTCTGTAATAGCACTCAGCACGGCGATAATTTTTCTTCGCTAAGTCTTCGTAAATAGGATAACAATCAATATTGTTACCGGCATCTTGAAGTACGGAAGCTTTGTAAAATTGGGCTTCTTTATTGTCAGGCTCTAAAATACATACGTTATTGATAAGATCCAAAGACATGGAAAAGTTGCCCAACTTACGGAAAAGCTGAGACATTTGCATGCGGTAGTCGGTCTTGCGTCCTACGGCCTGGCCGGCTAAATCGCCAACGTAAGCAAAACGTACGGCATCTTCTACTTGTCCGTTGTCTATGCTCCACTTTATGCGTGCTTCTACGCGTTCAAAAAAGCTCTTATCAATAAGTCTGGTATTGTTCTTTAAGACGGTTGGCCAGGCTTCTACGGGAGCGGAAAACACTCGGCGCAGCATCAAAACTTGTGAAGCTTCATCGGCAGCTTGAACCGGAGTGGCAAAACTTAGCGATACTCCCAATAATGCAGCTACAGCAAAGCTAGTTGTAAAACGTTTACTCATAGTGTTCCTCGCACATTATCTTCGCCGTCATGGTTCTCTCTCAAAGCCGCTGCCTCCTACCTACAGACCTAGCAGCGGCTAAACATGCTAAAGCTATAAATTATATATGCTCTTCCAGTTTGTTGCTTTCCGATTCATGATGCTTGGAGCTCTCATGATGATGCGTCTCTTCAAATTGGCCAATAGAGCGGTTTTTGCGTACATTATTCCAAGCAAAATAGCGACCATTCATGGCAATATAGACGCCATGGGGCAAAGTTTGCACAAAAGCTAAGGCGCTTCCTAAATTAAAGAGCCCGTCAGAACTGCCGAAAGCGTATGGGATCATGGCGCCAGTTAAAACGATAGTTTTATTTTTAATGCGCTCACCAAGATACTTGGCTGTTAATTCCATAGTATCGGTACCGTGAGTAATGACAATGCGCTCATTATCGCTTTTTATACATGAAGAGTAGATAATCTCTCGATCGCTATCGCTCATTTCCAAGCTGTCGATCATCATCAAAGTGCGAACTTCTACATTAGTTAAATTTCGCCCTAAGCGCAGCATTTCGTGTAAATGGCTGTCCTGGAAATAAAGCTTTCCGTGCAACTCATCATATTCTTTGTCAAAGGTGCCGCCGGTTACAAAGATACGTATATTTTTCATGTTTTTTGTTTTGATACCATCATTCCAGAGCATTAGCGCAAAGTTCATTCTAATAAACTTTGCGCCAACGCTCATTTATTTATTTTTAGATATGACGTGCGCCCAATATTATTTAAGCGAAGCCATATAGGAAGAAATTCTGTCCAAGCCTTTGTCTATTAACTCCATACTAGTGGCAAAACTGAGTCTGATATGGTTGGGAGCGCCAAAATCTTCGCCGGGTACGACGGCAACTTGGACATTGTCAAGCAACGATTCAGCCAGTTCGTGAGCGCTGTTAATCTGGCGTCCTTGATGATCTTTTTTGCCAAAGTAGGCGCTGACATCGGGGAAAGCATAGAAAGCGCCGGTGGGACGAGGGCATTTTATATTGGGAATTTCCATAATGCGCTCGTAAATATGGGCGGCGCGTTTGGCAAATTCTTTTACCATGTTGGTGACAGAATCTTGAGGGCCATGCAAAGCTTCAATTAAAGCGGCAAAGTTGCTGGCAGTAATATTGGAAGTCATTTGGCTTTGCAATTTAGTCATACCAGCGATAATTTGCTCGGAGGCGACGGCATAACCAATACGCCAACCAGTCATGGCATAAGCTTTGCTGACTCCATTTATAGTGACGACACGTTCGCTCAATTCAGGACTAGCGCAAGCAAAGCTTAAGAATGGATAATCGGCATATGTTAAGCGCTCGTAAATTTCATCGGAAATAACGAAAAGTTGCGGATGTTTGGCAATTACAGCTGCCAAAGCTTTGATTTCGTCCGGAGTGTAGCTTATACCGGCTGGGTTGGAGGGAGAGCAAAGCAAGAAAACGCGACTCTTAGGAGTTATGGCCGCTTCTAATTGCTCAGGTGTTACCTTAAAATTATTGTTGGGGTCGGTCTCTATTACTTTGACGACACCACCAGCTAATTTTATATGCTCCGGATAGCTGACCCAGTAAGGAGAGGGCAAAAGTACTTCGTCTCCGGGATTAACCAAAGTCAAGAAACTGAGAAATAAAGCTAATTTGGCACCGGTGGAAATAATGACGTTTTTAGGGGTTATATCACGATTAAAGCGCTTTTTGAAATAGTCGGCTACTGCTTGACGAGCTTGGATCGTTCCTGGAGTAGCTTCATAGCGAGTGGCTCCGTGATGCAGAGCGTAGCAAGCGGCTTCAATAATATTCTCCGGAGTAGAAAAATCAGGTTCGCCAGCTCCGAAACTGACAACATCAGCTCCCGCAGCTTTGAGAGCTTTGGCTTTGGCATTTACCGCCAAAGTAGAGGAAGGCTTAACATTCATTACGCGATTGGATAAAACGGTCATATTATCTCCTTGGTTTCCTATTGTTGACAGCTCTAAAAAGGTCATCCGAGATCTGCTCTTAGCTTCTGTCTTAAAATTGCTCCTCCCTCTCTTTTTGGCTAAAAAAAAGCCTAAATTAGGCACAAAAAAAACGAAGTTCGGCTTCTAAATTTTTATATTTAAAATAGTTTAGCAGATTAACCTTTTTTAGCTCCAATTTGCCGGTTGAAAGTAGGAAAACATCTCACTGTGTAATATTAACAGGCGGGAACTGCTTCGAGGCGCGGCTCCCTCCGTTTGTGTGGTTATAAGGCTTTGCGCCAAGAGAGGAAATTCAAATATTTGAAAACTAAAGACAATGTAATTACAGAAAGCCGTACTTTAGCCGAACTAGTACCTGGAGATACGGCTATTATTGAGACTTTTAAAGAAGTTGGCCCTAATGTGCGTCGCATTATGACATTAGGTATCAATGCTGGAGCGACGGTGAAAATGGTACGTCGCGCTCCTCTGGGGGATCCTTTAGAATTTGAAGTTAATGGTTGTTTGCTCACTTTAAGAAGTGAAGACGCCTCTTCAATCGTTATAGGGAGAATACAACATGACTAAAGCTTGCTGTCATACCGGAGATACAAATCTTATCGACAGCAAAGGAAATGATTCTACCGACATTAGCCGTCTTTTTGTAATGGTCGGCAATCCCAATGTCGGTAAAACTACGCTGATTAACGCTATTTCCGGTGCTTCACTTCGTATTGGCAACTGGCCTGGCACTACCGTAGAGCGCATGGAGACTCACTTCATTTATCATTGTAATTCCCAAGAATTGCAAGCTGGCGCTCAAGAGTCGGAAAATGTTGCTTCAAGTGATCAGAAGACTGAAGCTGACTCTGCTGAAAAGGCACCCACCAAACAAGCAACTGAAGCCAAAGCTGCCCAAGCAAAAGACACTGCTATTAGAGTTCATCTCGTAGATTTGCCCGGAGCTTACGGTTTGGCCGCTTCCAGCGCAGAAGAGAAAGTCACCCGTGACGAGCTACTGACTCGTATGCCCGATGCGGTTATCGATGTTATTGACGCAGGTAACTTAGAGCGCAATTTGGCTATGACTATTGAGCTTATTGAGCTCGGTGTTCCTGTGGTTGTAGCTTTAAATTTACTCGACGAAGCTAAAGAGAAAGGTATGAAGCCTAATATTGAGGCTTTATCCGAAGCTCTAGATTTGCCTGTGGTGCCTACGGTAGCCGTTAGAGAAGAAGGCGTGCAAGAACTTATGCGCCACGCTATAGCCGCTAAGCGCAGCAAGTTAAAAATAGAGTATCCTACCGAGATAGAAAAAGCCATTGAGGATCTATCCTCATTTTTGGATACTCCGGCTGCTCGCTGGATTTCTGTGGCTGCTTTAATTGGTGACAAGTTAGAAGACTTAGATAATCCTACTGAAAGCTCAGCTCAGGAGGAGGGTGAACGAGCTCATAAAGCTATTAAAGTTCCCTCTGACTTTAGAAAAAAGGCCGAGTATTATCGCAAGAAGTTTGCCGAAAGCGGTGTCGATTGCTTCTTAGAAATTGCCGATACTCGCTATCGCTTAGCTAGGAAAGTAGCCGAACTTGGCCAGTCTGCTCCGGCGGGCGTCCATAAGCTCACTGCTGCTATCGATAAAGTAGTATTGCATCCTATTTTTGGCATACCGATCTTTTTGTTCTGTATGTTAATTTTGTTCCGCTTTACTTTCGCTTTCTCTGATCCTTGGGTTGCTTGGCTAAATACCATAAAAGAAGTTTTTATGGGTTGGACAGCTTCAGCTCAAATGCCTGACATGGTACGCTCGTTTGTTATGAACGGCGTCTTGGAAGGTTTAGGCACAGTCTTAGCTTTTACTCCGGTTCTGTTTGTGCTTTATGTGGGCATGAGCGTTTTGGAGTCTAGTGGCTTCTTGGCCAGATCGGCATTCTTGGTCGACCGTATAATGAAAGCCATGCACTTGCCTGGTAAAGCTTTTATTCCTATGCTGGTTGGCGTGGGTTGTAATGTCCCCGGTATTGTGGCTACTCGCACTTTGGAATCTTTTAACGAGCGCTTAAGAGTGGCCATGGCTGTTCCTTTTGCGCCTTGTAGTGCCAGAATGGCTGTTTTTGCCTTTTTCGCCACGATCTTTTTCCCAAAAAATCCCTCTTACGCTCTGTTTTTCATCTATACAATAAGTATTATCATGGGCTTGTTTACTATTTTGCTCATGAGTAAAATTTTGCACTCAGATGAAACTGGCTCCATTATGGAATTGCCTCCTTACAGGCTGCCAACTATGAAAGTCATTTGGAAGCAAGCCTGGGCTCGCACTTTGAGCTTCTTGGAAAGTGCCGGCGGAGCTATTTTTATTGCCGTTATTTTTGTTTGGGTTATCAATAGCTTCCCTGTAGGCAGTGTGGATGGCAGCTATTTCGCTCGCTTATCTCGCATTTTTACCCATTTTACCGCTACATTTGGCATTACCGATTGGCACTTGGCTGGAGCTTTAGTTCCTGGCTTTGTGGCTAAGGAAGTTGTGGTAGGCTCTTTGGCGGTCAGCTACTTCGGAGCTGGCGGTGAGGTGGCTTCTTTAACGTTGGGCAGTGGTTTGGAGCAGATCGCTGTCGGCTTTATAGATGCTATTATCGATACCTTTAAAGCTTTCTTCCAGCTTTTCGGCTTGATAAGTTTTGGTGACGACTCCGACGGAGGACCTGCCGGTTTAGCTTCTCAAATTCTCAGCTGTGCTTCTCCGCGAGCTATTTTAGCTTACATGGTTTACGTGTTGCTTTATATGCCTTGCGTAGGCACTTTAAGCGCTCTGAAAACCGAGTTTGGCTGGAAATGGACTGGCTTCTCTATAGCTTACTCTTTAATAGTGGCTTGGATTTTAGCCGTTATCGTCTACCATATTCCCTTAGGCAATTGGTTGGCTGGACTTTAGTTTCCCATTCGGTCGGGCAGGAGGTGTTATGATAAAAGCTTTATTGCGTTCTGTAGCTCAAGAAAAATCTTGGCCAGAAATTGCTTCTGAATTAGGCTGTTCAGCTCAAGTTTTAGAAGCTATGCTCAATCAATTAGAGCAAGGCGGCTATCTGACGCGCCAGGGAAGCGGCTCTTCTCAGTGTGCTCCCACTGCTTGCCAAGCTTGTCTTTATAAAAAGATGTGTGCTGCTAAAGCTAAAATTAACGTCTGGAGCCTAACCGAAAAAGGCCGCCAAGCTGCCGAAATGGCTGATTAAGTTCGGCCTTGGATCTACATTAAAAAGCACTTCTCGCCAGTTGCTAAAAACTAAGGTGAGAAGTGCTTTTTTATAAAACAGCTTGTTGCCCGCAATTTGCATGCAGCAAGCCGCCTCGATATCTTACTTTATTTACGATTTTTGTGGCATTTGCCAGCCGTTAATATCAGTATGCAGTAAGTGATGTGACCTTTTAGATAAGGGCTTAACCAGATACTCTGCGTAAAGAGCCCTTACATCCGTATTCTCGTGAGAGAAGCGAACTTTTGCTTTGCGGTCGAGCTCCCAAAGCAAATTAGCACGATATTCTGCGCGTTCTTCACTGTCGTGAATCGGCTGACCGCCGCCACCGGCACAACCGCCTGGGCAAGCCATGACTTCGACAAAATCATAACGCACACGGCCTGACTCAATTTCCTCCAGCAATTTTCTCGTGTTTGCTAGGCCGCTTACGACTGCTGTACGAACAGTACCTGCACCCGGAATGTCGAAGCTAGCTTCTTTCCGGCCTTGTATACCACGCACGGCTGAGAAGGCGTCGGGATCAGGATTCTTACCTGTTACAAGATAATAGGCACTGCGAAGTGCTGCATCCATCACGCCGCCTGTAGTGCCGAAAACAACTGCTGCACCTGTGCCGGAGCCAAGTGGGGAGTCAAAATTGCTCTCTTCCAGCGCTGCCGGATCGATCATGGAACAACGGAGCATACGCACCAATTCACGTGTGGTAATAACCACGTCGACATCCGGATCGCCACAAGCGCTCTTCATCGTCGGAAGATCGGCTTCCGTCTTTTTTGATGTACATGGCATGACGGAAATAACGCGTATATTCTTCGGATCAACGCTTATTTTTTCTGCAAAGTAGCTCTTTGCGATAGCGCCGAACATCTGTTGCGGTGATTTGGCAGTGGACAAATTCTTAGCAAATTGCGGGAACTGTCCCTTCACAAATCTCACCCAGCCTGGGCAGCAGGAGGTGAACATCGGCCATGTATAGGAGTCTCGGTGGGTAAAGCGCTCGATAAATTCGCTGCCTTCTTCCATAATTGTAAGATCGGCACTGAAATTAGTATCAAACACGTAATTGAAGCCAAGTTGACGAAGTGCAGAAGCAAGCACACCTGGAGTTGCCTGTTCGGCGCTCAGCCCGAAATATTCTGCCCAAGCGGCGCGAACCGCAGGAGCAACTTGCACTATGGTCGTCAGTTTTGAATCAGAGAGTATACGATAGACGCGGTCAGTGTCGTCTCGTTCTTCTAGTGCGCCAACGGGACAGTGGGTTATGCATTGACCGCAGTAAGTGCAAAGAGAAGTTGAAAGGCTGTCTGATTTTAATGAACCGATAGCTGTGCGGGAACCAGTTCCAACTAAGTCCCATATATGGACGCTTTGTATTTTGTCGCAAACTTGTACGCAGCGCATACACTTAACGCAACGATTATCAAAGCGCAGGATTGGCTCAGAATAGTCTACAGTTGAGGGACGTAGATTCTTCTTGTAGGGAGCTTTGAGCAAATTGTAGTCGTTGGCAAGTTTCTGAAGCTTGCAATTACCGCTGCGTGTACATTTTACGCAATTTACATCATGTTGGCTGAGCATCAGCTGAAGATTTACGCGGCGTGTCATACGAACTTTCGGAGATTTTGTATGGATGACCATGCCTTCGCCAACCATAGTGTCACAGGCAGCGACAAGCGTATCTTGTCCTTCAAGCTCTACCATACAGAGGCGGCAAGCGCCGATCTCGTTAAGATCTTTCAGATAACAGAGCGTCGGAATATCAATACTTGCTGTGCGTGCCGCTTCCAAGATACTCGTGCCTTCCGGTACGCTAATGGTTTTGTTATCAATAACAAGTGTTACCATCTTTCCATCCTCCCTCCCTTGAAGATGCCATAACCAAAGTGATCACAGCGCAAACAGCGAGCACTTTCCGCGTAGGCTTCCTCATGAGTCATGCCATATTCAACTTCTTCAAAGTCGCATTTGCGCTGGGCAGCTTCACGTTCTTTAGTGTTGATGCGACCACGCGCAGGACATACAGAAAGATGCGGAGCAGGGATTTCCACATCTGTGCGGATTTCATGATGGAAGCCAAGTTGTTCATCGATATTCGCCGCCGCAACTTTGCCTGCTGCAATAGCACGGATGGCAGTAGCAGGGCCGGTAACACAGTCACCACCGGCAAAGACGTTCTCCATATTGTCAATCTGACTGGAACTTTCGGCCATAAATGTTCCCCGTCGAATTGGAATGCCAGTTTGTTCAAAGCCAGCTATTTCTACGCCTTGTCCAATGGCTACAATGATAATGTCGGCTCGAATGCGTTCTTGAGGTAGATCGGCTTTTTCTGGACGCGGACGGCCTGCTTTGTCGGCAAGACCGATAATTTGTGGCTGTACCCAGAGAGCGGTAGCTTCACCAGCTTCGTTAGCTTCAATGCGTACAGGTGCACAGAGTTCGCGAATTTCCGCGCCCTCAGCGATCGCGCCTTGTACTTCGTCGGGAAGGGCAGTCATATCCGTAATTCTGCGGCGATAGACGCAAGTTACGCTGGCAGCGCCAAGGCGCACAGAGCTTCTGGTGACGTCCATGGCTACATTGCCACCGCCGATAACTACGATATGCTTGCCAGTAAAGTCAGGCATTATGTCGTCACCAATAGCGCCCAGCATTTCAACAGCGGATATAACGTTTTTGCTATCTTCTCCTGGAATGCCGGTTTTTTTATCCGTATGAGCACCGATAGCAACGTAAAGACAATCGTAATCTTTGTGTAATTTTTCGAAAGAAATATCCTTGCCTACAGTTACGTTAGTATGTACTTCTACGCCGGAGGACAAAATAGAGTCGATTTCTGCATCAAGTTTTTCTCGCGGAAAACGGTAAGCCGGAATACCATAGCGAAGCATTCCGCCAAGTTGTTTTCTCTCTTCAAAGATCGTAACATTATGCCCCATAAGGCGCAGATAATATGCGCAAGATAAGCCACTGGGGCCACCGCCAATAATAGCCACGCGTTTGCCAGTATCTTTGGCGCAGGGAGGATTGGGCACATCGCCAGCGTGATCGACTGCGTAGCGTTTGAGTCCGCGAATGTTGATAGGGGCGTCGACCATATTGCGACGGCAGCGTGCTTCGCATGGATGCTCACAAATGTAGGCACAGGAAGTTGGCATGGGATTGTCCTTGCGGATAAGGCGCACAGCATCAGCATATCGTCCTTCACGCACAAGTGCAACATAACCTGGCACGTCCACGCCGGCTGGACATAGTGATACGCAGGGAACTGGGTTTTGCAATGAAGCAAGGCAGCGGTGATGCTGAACATGGTTCACGTAATCGTCATAGAAGCCCTCGAAGCCGCTCATAACTAACTGCGCTGCGTCGCGTCCAATGGCGCAATCAGCAGAGGCAATGATTACTCGTGCTGTCTTTTCAATAGTTTCGATGGTCTGCGTTGTGCCAGTACCGTCGAGAACTTCTCCCATAAGTGTAACAAGTTGGCCAAGTCCAATGCGGCAAGGCACACATTTGCCGCATGATTGTGCGTGGCAGAGTTGCAAAAATGTCAATGACATATCGATGGGGCATAATCCAGGAGGACTGGAAGCAATTCTGCGCTCCATGTCCTTGTACAGACGATCTACGACCATCTGTGCTTTGCTTGCAGTTTTTATATCTAGTCTGCTCAAGGGGCTCTCACTCCTTTGCTCTCTGAATTCCCAATACCCACCCACTAGTGTGGACATATTGTTGACGTTTCCGCTTTTTAATACATCTTTGGGTGGCTTAGTACTGTGATATCGGTTTACTCTACTAACCTTCTCCTTTAAGGAAATTCGTGGTTTGACTTCCTTTATCGTACTCAAAAGAAAGAATGACTTTTCCACTTTCGTCCTTTTAGTTTACATGATAACGCGGAGCTAGACATCATTTTTTAGTTATTTTTTTACAAATCATAACTTAGTAAATCATAATTAACTAAATCGTAAGTCAAGTCCAAAATTGTGTGTAAATTATTTTAGGCATAATATTATGAGGCTGCTTAAGCCTCATAATTACCAACCACCACAGATGGATGGCACTGTCAAGGCCGCCGTAGCGAGGCGTTAGCCGGTGCCTTGACTGCGCCAGACAGATGTGTTAATCATGCAGCTCTAAGTTTCTGCTGTTCTTCAGCCACAATGATCAGCTTTGCTGGAACATTGGAGCTCATAAGTGTAGCTAATGAATCTTTGCTAAAGATGGCTCGTCCAGCTAACATGGCATCGTGAAGTTCCATTAACACAGAGCCCATGAGTCTTAGTACGGAGCTCTCGTTAGGAAAAACTCCAATTACTTTGGAACGTCGCTTCAATTCCTTGTTCAATCTTTTGATATGATTGGAAGTACGGTAGTAGCGTCTTAAACAAACAGGAAGAAGCATTACCGTCATGGAGCTTTCAAAACCATCATCGAGGCATGACATAGCAGCTTCAGCAACATCGCGGTAATCTTCAATAATTTGATTACGAAGCTTACGAGCTTCAGTTATATTTTTACTATTGAACATGTCTTGAAGCTCAGTTTGGAGTCCAGCTTGGTATCTTTTTGGTGTTTTATCTACGATGTTTCTAACAAAATGGAACTGACACCGCTGCCATGGAATAGTTGGAAAAACTTTCCCAATGGCATTCAAAATACCCTCATGAGCATCTGAAGTGATCATTAACATGTTATTTAGGCCGCGCTTTTTAAGTTTCATAAAGAAATCCGTCCATGTATTAGCAGATTCATTGGGATAAAGGTCAAAACCGATAATTTCACGATGTCCATGTATATTTGTGCCGTAAGCGATAAAAAAGGCTTTTGAAATTATTCGACCATTCTCTCGCACCTTAAAATATGTGGCATCCACGGTGAGAAAGGAGATATTCTCCATCAAGAGTACGGTTTTGAAATTCGTGTACAACTTTGTCCATATCTTTACAGACTTCAGATACTTTTTATTTTGAAAAAGATGTACCACATAACGTTTCCATAACTTTAGAGACTTTGCGAGTAGACACACCATTGACAACCATTTCCGCCATACTTGCTATGAGCGCTGCCTCGCTGCGTGAATAGTTATCGAAAATCAACGTTTTGAACGGTACATTCCTGTGCCTAGGAACATGCAAAGTAATTCGTCCGATTCTAGTGTCCAACTCTCTTTCGCGTATACCGTTCCTACTATCTGTACGTTCTTCCGAGCGTTCGTAAGGCTTTGCTTTTAGTTGTTCTGATGATTCTGCTTGAAGAATTTTATCAAGGCTGGTTTGTAAAATATTTTTAAAGGCATCACCAGGATTATTAGATAGTAGTTGTAGAATTTCTTCCTAGTTTAATGTAATATTGATTTGGGCCATTGGTTTTCTCCTTTTAGGTTGTCTGTGGTTGGACGTTTTTATTATACCTAAAAGTAAGAGCCAATGGCTCTTTCATTTTACCGTTTCTTAATTTACACCACTATACGGACGTAGCCATTATTTCTCTTGACTTGGCGTAGCGATAACGTTGTTTGCCAATGATGATACTATTATCTGATTCATTGAGTTTCCAACCAGCTTGTTTCAAGGTGAATGATTTGTATTTTCCTATTTTCTTAAAAGATGGCGGTTCTGTACGAATTTTACGCTTTAAGTTTTTGAAAAATAATTTGTAGGCTCTGTCTATACGCTGAGTTATATCCTGCACAGCCTGTGAACCGATTTCATTCATATAAGCAAACTTAGACGTCTTTTTCAGCTTTGTCAGATGTTTCTGCAACTGATACACGTTAAGATATTTTTCAAACAGCTTATAGTATCTCTTATATAGAGCAATGCAATGGTTGTAGATTAGACCTGCGACATAGATCTGCCTATGAAGCTTTCTATTTCGCTTTGAATTATACAGCTTAAAGCAATACGTTCTCATTACACCCCCCGCACTATATTGTTCCACAATGAATAGCGTTACTCCGCCAATAATAGAACAGAAATAGCTATTTGTCCATAAAGTAGAAATACGAGAACGCAGCCAAAGGAATTCCTGCCTAAAACTATACAAATAGCAATTACGCAACAACCGTCCCTTTCAGTTGCTTGTGCAAATTCGGTGGACGTGCCTCATATCCCCATGCCTGAAGGCAGGGGCTTTACGGCACTTGCGGTAATATATTGGCGCGAAAAAAATTTGTGCTTAAGGGATTATCGTAATGCCAACTTTAGAGTGGATAGGCAAAGAAAAAGTTATCAATCATCATCAGGATGTGCCTTTTAGAGTATTGGAAAGGCAATATAGCTTTGATACATTAGGCCAACACCAAGAAGATAATGGCAGCCAAAATATGATTATCCACGGCGATAATTTGGAAGCTTTGAAAGCTCTTTTGCCAGAATATGAAGGGCGCGTCAAGTGCATTTATATCGATCCGCCTTACAATACTGGCAACGAAGGTTGGATATACAACGACAATGTAAACGATCCCAAAATCAAAAAATGGCTCGGTGAAGTAGTAGGCAAGGAAGGCGAAGATTTAAGCCGCCACGACAAGTGGCTTTGTATGATGTATCCGCGCTTAAAGCTTTTGCATAAACTTTTAGCTGAAGATGGCGCTATTTTTATTAGTATTGACGACAACGAACAAGCCAATTTGAAGCTCATTTGTGACGAAATTTTTGGCGCTAATTGTTTTATTAGCAATATATCCTGGCAACGCACTTATTCCACTCGCAACGATTCTAAAGGCATACCTTACGAAGTAGAATATATTTTAGCCTACAGCAAAAAATCAGGTTGGAATCCCAATAAATTGCCGCGCACTGCGGAAATGGACAAAAAATACAAAAATCCTGATAATGATTTCGCTCCTTGGACAAGTGACAACCCTTTTGCGCCTAGTGCTGCCACTCATCAAGGCATGGTTTATGCCATTCAGCATCCCTTTACCGGCGAATTGATTTATCCTAGTGATCGCGCTTGTTGGCGTTATAGCCAAGATATAATGCTAGAAATTATAAATGGTTGGGCAAAATACGAGCTAAAGGATTTACATGATGAAGAAGCTAGAGCTCGCGTATGTGGCCTTGCTGCCAATCAAGTTCGTGTTGGCGTGCAAGGCATAGTTTTATCTGAACCTTTAAATATTGCTAGGCAGCAAGCTGAAATTGTACTTAAACGCGGCCAATGGCCTAAATTTTACTTTACCAAAAACGGTTTAGGCGGTATCCGTCGCAAAACTTACCTAGAAAATGTAGGTGGCAGGTTGCCTACTAATTTTTGGCAACATTTGGAAGTAGGCCACACTGATGAAGCAGCCAAAATTTTGAAAGCTATTTTTGCAGGACGCTCTCCTTTTGATACGCCTAAGCCGCCGCGTTTAATGGAGCGCATTTTACAAATTGTTGGCGATCAGGATACTTTAGTGCTCGATTCCTTTGCCGGCTCAGGGACTACTGCTCATGCAGTGTTAAATATGAATAAAGCCGACGGGGGGCAGCGTCGTTTTATTTTAATTGAAATGATGGATTATGCCGACAGCATCACCGCCGAGCGTGTAAAGCGCGTTATTCAAGGCTATGGTGAAGGCAATAAAGCTACGCCCGGTACTGGCGGTAGTTTTAGCTATTACGAACTTGGTCAGCCGCTTTTTACTGAGCAAGGCCTAAATGAAGCAATTGAGCCAGAAAAGATTCGTCGTTATGTTTGGTTTAGTGAAACTAACCAGCCTTATCAAAAGCCAGATAATCCCAATCAATATTATTTAGGCAGTCACAACGATACCGACTATTACTTCTATTACGAGCCAGGAGAGACTACTGCGCTAGATTATGACTTTTTAGCTACTATTAAAAAGCGTGCCGATTGTTACGTAATTTATGCCGATTGCTGCTCTTTAAGTGAAGAAAAGCTGGCCCAATTTAATATTACTTTCAAGAAAATTCCCCGCGATATTGCTAAATTTTAGGGAGCTGCTGCCACTATGGAATTGAAAGCTTATCAAAAAGATATTATTGCCGACTTAAAGCGTTATTTGGAAATAATGCAAGAACAAAAAAATTATATAAAGGCTTTTGCTAGTTTCTGGGAAGAAAAGAGCGCTCCCAATTTAGGCCAATATCAAGATCTTTTGCCAGGCGTACCTAATCTTTGCTTTAAAGTTCCTACTGGCGGTGGCAAAACTATTTTAGCTTGTGCCTCTTTGCAACCTATTTTTGCTGCTCTACCTTTGCAAAAAATAAAGGCTGTCGTTTGGTTAGTTCCTTCTGAAGCTATTCTCACTCAAACTCTCAAAGCTCTTAAAGATCCGCGCCATCCTTATCGCCAAAAAATAGACGCCGATTTTTTTAGCCGAGTTTCTGCCTATAGCAAACAAGAATTGCTTAATGGCCAAAATTTTAATCCTACTATTGTCAATGAGCAGCTTTCCATAATGGTGCTCTCTTACGATTCTTTCCGCAGCAGCAATAGGGAAGGCTTGAAAGCTTATAAAGAAAACTCCAATTTGGCTATCTTTACCAAAGTATTGGGCACTCCGGAAAATCCTATCGCTAAAGCTGATGAAACAGCCCTTTTCCAAATTATCAACCAATTAAATCCGGTTATTATTGTCGATGAAAGTCACCACGCCCGCACTAAATTAAGTTGGGAAATGTTGCAAAACTTTAATCCCGCTTTTGTGCTCGATTTGACAGCTACGCCTAAAAAAGAAAGCAATATTATTTCTTATACTGACGCTATCCAGCTTAAAAAAGAACATATGGTAAAGTTGCCAGTTATTGTTTATAACCGCAATAGGCAAGAAGATGTGTTGGTCGATGCTATCGATTTGCGCCGCAATTTAGAAGAAATTGCTCAAAAGCAACAAGAAGCTACTGGCCGCTACATTAGGCCTATCGTGCTTTTCCAAGCTCAACCCAAAGGCAAAGAAGAGGCGGCTACTTTTGAAAAATTGCGTCAAAAATTAGTTGAAGTAGGTATTCCCGCTGAAGAAATTGCTATTCGCACTTCCGAAGTTAATGAGCTGAAAAATGTCGATTTGCTTTCTCCCAAGTGCAAAATTCGCTTTATAATTACAGTCAACGCTTTAAAAGAAGGCTGGGACTGTCCCTTTGCCTATATTTTGGCTTCTTTAGCTAACCGCACTAGTCAAATAGATGTAGAACAAATTTTGGGTCGCATTTTGCGTTTGCCTTATACTGCTGCCAATATCGAAAAGCCCTTAAATATGTCTTACGTTTTGACGTCTTCGGAAAATTTTCAAGAAACGATAAAACGCATTGTCAAAGGCTTAAATGACGCCGGCTTTAGTGATGAAGATTATCGCTTATCTAATCAAGCTTCTTTATCAGCTGCTCAAGTTACTGGCCAAATGACTATGAGCTTGACTATTCCTGAACTTCCCCAAGCAGAAACTGTAACTGATAGTCAAACTGGCATGCTGGCAGCAGAAGAAAATGACGAGGAATTTTTTGAAGGCTTTGGCAACTTTGATAGTGCCAGCGTTAGTGAAGCTTTAGAGCGTCGCCAAGCGGAAAAAGTTGCGGCTATTTCTGGTGAAGAGCAAACCACAAGCCAAGCCTTGCTTATGCTTGAAGAAGCAAATCAAGCTGTACTTTCTTACGATAAAGCTTTGGAAGCTGCCGCTAAAAATAGTTTTTCTTTAGGCAAAGTTCCGGCTCGTGAAGTTCGCGCTCAAGTTAAAGCCTATCCGGTTAAGGCTAAATTCCGCGAAGATATTGAAAATTTGCGTCTGCCTCAGTTTTTCTTAAAAATTCCTGAAGGCTCCCTTTTTGAACAAGATGGAGAAGCTTTTTTAGAGCGAGAATCTTTAGTTAAGGGTATTTCTTTTAAACAAGAAAATATTTGCATCGATTTTGAGGAAGACAGAGACGAAATAATGCAAATAGACGTCATTGAAGGTGAAGGTGGTTTGCCTAAAGCTCTGATGATGAAAAGCAATGATGTAGCTATATTTAAAGAATATTTCGATTCTCTCCCTCCCGAGCGCAGGATCGCCTATTGTAAAGCTATCATTTTAGAGAAAATTAACCGTCTGAATATGGTAAGCTCAAAACACTTAGAAGAGTATATTGGGCGCATTGTAGCTAGTATGACTCGCGATCAGCTCTCAAGTTTAGAAAAAAATCCTTTGCGTTATGCCGATAAAATAAAGCAAACTATCCAAGATATTTTAGCTAAACGCTATAAAAAGGCTTTCAATACTCAGCTAGCAGCAGGTAAAATTGTTTGCCATCCTGCCTATCAATTGCCTATAGCTATTGCTCCAACTAGAGTTACTTCGGCTTATGCTCATTCACTTTATAAAGCCGAAGAAGAAATGAACTCTTTAGAAACTGAATTGGTACTTCGACTCACTAATTTAAATAATATCCGCTGGTGGCATCGCAATTTAGCTAATACTGGTTTTTTCATAAACGGATTCACTAAACATTATCCAGATTTTATTATCAAAACGGAAAGCGGAAATATTGTTTTAGCTGAAACTAAAGGGGAGCATTTAGCTAACGAAGATAGCAAACTAAAGATCAATTTAGGCCGATCCTGGAGTGCAGCTGCTGGCGATAAGTTTAAATATTTTATGGTCTTTGCCGAGGCCGAAAAAGCCCTAGACGGCGCCTTTGGTATGAACGACTTTATCGATATATTGAAAGAATTGTGAAAATAGCTAAAAAATATTACCGCCAACAGAATAAATTAGGCGCAGTTTTACATTTTGGCTGTGTAGCTAATAGTATAAAAACTGCGCCTACTAAGGTTAAATGTTGCCTTTTAAGCCGATAGCTTCGGCGTTTTCTCTCATGCCGTCGATAGTTTCTTTGATAACTTCGTCTAAGGTTTTGCCTAAGATCTCGCAACCGTGCAAAATTAGAGCGCGATCTACGTTGGCCGCAAAGCGCTTATCTTTGAACTTTTTCTTAGCTGATTTAACTTCCAAATCTAAAACGCTTTTGGAAGGATGGACTAAGCAAGCTGCTCCAATTAAGCCGGTCAATTCGTCGATAGTGTAGAGCGTTTTTTCCATCAAGCTTTGCGGCTCCACATCTACACAAATTCCGTAGCCGTGACTTTGTACAGCGTGAATGTAAAACTCGTCGACGCCGTGTTGACGCATAATTTCGGCCACTTTTTTGCAATGCTCATCTGGATATTGCTCGTAGTCCAAGTCGTGCAATAAACCTACTACGCCCCAAAGATCTTCGTCTTCACCATTTAAACGAGCGAAATGGCGCATTACCGCTTCAACTGCTAAAGCGTGCTTGAGCAATTCTGGCTTTTGATTATATTCTGTCAATAAATTCCAGGCTTCATCTCTAGTTAATTTTTTCACCATAAACCTCACAAATATATAAACAAAAATCGCGGTTCCTTTTTGCGGTTTTTGGCATATACCTTTTTAGCAAGTTCAAGTTTTGCCAAAAATCAACCTCAATTAGAATTGGAAGTTTCTTCGTTTATTGGGGCTGGCATCTGCAATTGCTGAGCTGGAAAAAGCTTGCTCAACAATTGAAAGAAAAAAGTATTAGAGCTTTGCTCTTTTAAGCGCTCGCGTATGTAGTGGCGAATCGTTCCCAATTGCCTTTTGGTTGTCACCATAAAAAAGACAATGGTCAAAGCAGCTGGAGCTAAGAAAAAGACCGCTTCTCCATATCTTTTCAAAAGAATAGTGGCTCCGATAGCTCCAGTAATAAAGCATCCGATAACAGCATAATAATGTAATACTTTGTTGAGCTCTTTTTTATCATGGTGCACTATATACTTAAACAAAGCTTCAGCGCTGCTGCGTAAATTGCCAGTACACATAGTTGAAGCAAAAGGCAATCCGTGCACACGACGGAAAGTTTCTACTTGCATAGCGCAAACAAAGGCAATAAGGGCATTGACAAGATAATCTAAATGGCCTTTGGGAATAAATATAATTGAAGATAAACAACAAATTTCCAAAAAAAGCACACTTTGATGCCAGCCTATTTTATGAACTGCAGAAATTTTATGGTGCAAAAATTCGGCCACTAACACTCCGCAAGCATAAGCAAAGATAGCAACCATATATTTTATGCAAATGTGCCACTCACCGTTAGCAGCATGTAAACCGCAAAATACTATATTACCAGTTACAGCATTAGCAAATACTTCGCCGCGAAATAAATAGCTATAAATATCTAAAAAACCGCCCGCCAAACTTAAAATACAAGCTGCAGCAATGTGCTCATTATTATTATTTATAACTGCCGGAGTGCTCATAAGAAAAATACCTCAAATTGTCGCCTAAAATTAGCACAATGCTATAGACAATACAAGCAAAAATAAACTACTTTTGTATACAAAGACTGTGAACTTAGCCAAGTGCAAGTAGGGGAGCTTTCTATTTGTATATACATATAGCAAATAAATAAAAATATCAACAAATTATGTCTTGTTTTTAATACACAAAGAGGAGCTTGTGTGGTGGGCAAAGTCAACTTTAGCCCCAATATATGCATGATGTATAGCCAACTAATCGGATATATTGACAAATTTATAAAGTTCGTTAAAGTAAAAAGCAGGAAATATCCTTTTGAGAGTGAAGGATTAGTTGCGTATGAAAAAAAGTGTGGTGGATGACGCTTTTAGCTCTTATTTAATAGAAAAGGCATTCTTTGAGGGTAAAATTGAAATGCCTTGTATAGCTAAGCCCGAAAGTATCATAATTCCCGAGGCTTTAATTCCTTTTTCTCAGAGACGATCCACCACCACTTATAGCGAATTTGTCCATTTTTATGAGTACGATGAAAAATTCGCTAGTGTCATGAGTTCAACCAACAAATTTTTGGACGAATTGCGCCGTTTCAAAGGGGTCATTTCTCCTGATTGCTCTCTTTATACCGACATGCCTTTGGTTGTGCAAATGGCCAACACTTACTTGAATAGGGCAGTAGGGGCTTTCTTTCAATCTCAGGGTCTTTACGTTATTCCCAATATTCGCTGGGGCGACGAGCGCAGCTATTCACCCCAATGCGAAAAATTTGCTTTTTTAGGTGTTGAAAAGAATAGCATAGTGTCTATTGGTACTTACGGTTGCATTAGGGGCAAAGAAAATAAGCGTCGCTTTCAAAAAGGTTTAGAAGCTATGCTTATTGAGCTTTCTCCGCGTGTGGTTGTCGTTTATGGCGCTATGCCAAAAGATGTATTTGCCGATTACTTAAACTACGCCGATTTCCACCGTTTTAACGATTGGATTAGCGATAAAAAAGGCAACTACGTGCGCCGCATTATCGCCGATCAACAATATTTCGATTTTTAGTCTTTTCTTTTAATCATTTTCTTGCAAAGCTTTAATGATCTTGTCAGCCATTTTTTTACCTATGCCAGGCAAGCGTTGTAATTCTTCTGCGTTAGCTAGCTTTAAAGCGGCTAAATCAGTAAAATGGGTGCGCAGCAATTTTATATATTTGGGGCCCAGTCCGGGAATATCTGCTAGTACAGAATGGAGCATACCTTTGCCACGCAAGTTGCGATGGAAAGTAATGGCAAAGCGGTGGGCTTCGTTGCGCAGGTGGGTCACCATATTATAGGCTTTAGAATTAAGCGGCAATAGAATAGACGTTTGGCGTCCAGGTAGGAAAATCTCTTCTTGGCGTTTGGCTAAGCCAGCTAAAGCAATACTTTTATCTAAGCCAAGTTTTTCCAAAATGGCTTGAGCTGCACCTAGTTGGCCTAAGCCTCCATCTACAATTATTAAATCTGGAGTTGAATCCAAACTTACATCTTCTTTAGCTAAATTATCGGTATTATTGTCCTGTAAATTTCGCTTGTTTTGGCAAAGATGGCTCAACCGACGTTCCAAAACTTGGCTCATCATAGCAAAGTCGTTAGGTTCATCCATGCCCTTTATTTTAAATTTGCGATAGTGAGAGCGATGGGGCAGCCCGTGTTCAAACACTACCATAGAACCGACGGAGAATTTGCCCTGAATATTGGAAATATCATAACATTCCATACGCCAAGGTGTGTGGGGTAAGTTTAAAGCGTCTTTTAATTCACTTAATGCTTCTTGGCGCAATTCTCGTTGTGAAGGGGCATGTAATTCGTCGTCTAGAAAACGCTTGGCATTTTCTTTAGTGCCGAGCAAAATTTGTTTCTTCTCACCTCGCTGAGGTTGCTCAAATTTGACTTTGCGTTTGGCCATCTCGCTAAGCCAAGTTTGGAGCAATTCTTTATTGCTAGGCTCAGTTTCCACAGCGATAAGAGCTGGTGGACGGCCATTTTCGCTATAATATCGCTGAATAAAGTCAGCTAAGTCTGCTTCATGTTGATTATCTAAGCGCACTTCCAAAACAAAGTTTTGCTGCCCTTGCAATTTGCCTTCTCGAACTTGACGCACAACTGCTGCACAAATGGAACGTCCTTGATCATAGGCTAAACTTATATAATCTTCGTCTAAATCACTTTGCAAAAGAATTTGCTGCTTTTGATCGAGAATTTCCAAACTTTGCAAAGTATCGCGCAATTTGGCGCACTCTTCATAGTTTAATAAAGCAGCTTGCTCAGCTATCTCTTGGCGCAATTGAGCAGCCAATTTGCTAGTATGGCCACTTAAAAACTTAGCCGCTTTTTCTACTTGAGAAGTATATTCTTGAGCGCTCACATATCCAGTACAAGGAGCGGTACATAAATTTATATGATAATAAAGGCAAGGACGCTCACGCTTTTTATCTAGCTTTTCTTGGCAAGGACGCAATTTGAAAAGCTTTTGCACGGTGCTTTTAGTGCGTTTAACCGACATAGCTTCGCCTGCATAAGGGCCAAAGCAAGTGCCGCGCAATTTGCCATTACTGCGTACTATGCGCAAACGGGGATACTTTTCAAAAGTGGTTAACTCTAAATAGGGGTAACTTTTATCATCGCGGAAGAGGATATTAAAGTAAGGACGGTGCTTTTTTATAAGCACATTTTCTAAAATGAGCGCTTCCATCTCCGTATTGACAGTTATGATGTCAAAATTGCGCACCAAACTCACCATCCAGCGAGTTTTTTCCGTCAAATTTTTAGAATGAAAATAGGAGCGAACTCTATTTTTCAAACAGGCCGATTTACCAACGTAAATTACGCGATGGCGTTCGTCTCGCATAAGATAGACGCCCGGACAAGAGGGGAGCGTCTCCAACTTTTCCTTTAAAAAAGGATGAATATTTTCTACGCTGTCCGGGCGTTCTTCTTCTGTAATTACATTTTGCGGACGCGGCAACTTAGGAAGAGCTTCTTCTTTATTTTCTACCTTCGTTTTTTTTACGGAAGATATCGCTAATAAAGCATCTCCAACCGCATCGGCTCGCCTTTTATTCCTTGACATAAGCTATCTTAAGAGGACTTGCTTTTGACGAACTAGGTTAAATATTAGCCTATTGTACGTCGCGAGTAATCTTATTGTCTTTTTTGATCTCTTCTTCAATCTTAGCGCGTAACTTAGCTTCTTCAGCTTTGTCAACAGCGGTAAGCTTGGCAATAGTAGGATCCTTTTTCCAAGCTTCGCCCTCTTGTTGGGCAGCTTTTATATCGTCTTGGCTAAGTTCAGCAGATAATTTATGATCTACTAAAAATTGAGCTTCACGAATTGCTAATTTCAATTGCAAATCGTTATCGGAACCTATTTTATTGGTAGGTCTCGATTCAAAGGCAATATCCGGCTTAATACCTTTAAGGTGAATATCCTTATCTTTAGGAGTAAGGTAGTGAGCTATAGTTATTTTTAAAGCGCCACCATCACTGAAAGGCTGCAAACCTTGGACGCTGCCTTTTCCGTAGGTAGTTTCGCCCACTATTAAAGCGCGTCGATAGTCTTTCATAGCACCGGAAGTAATTTCCGAAGCGCTGGCCGAGAAGCGATTGACCAAAACGACCAAAGGCAACTTGGTACTGTTTTTGGAATTGGAGAAATAGGGCTCGCTGTAATTCAGACGTGGGTTAACTACGCTGGTTACTAAGCTTTTATTAGGCAAAAATTCAGAGCACAAACCAATAGCTGCATCGATATAGCCGCCGCCATTATTGCGCAAATCTACTATGAGGGCCTTAGCTCCATCTTTAACTAGATCGTTTAAAGCGGCGCCAAATTCTTGGGTAGTTTCTGAACCAAAGAAGCGTACTCGCAAGTAACCTATATCGTTAGGCAACATTTTGCCATTGACGCTAGGCACGTGAATACTAGTGCGTTGCAAAGCCACTTCAAAATTTTTGCCGTCGCGTTGCATACTCAAAACTACTGTGCTGCCCACTTTGCCCCTAATCATAGCGGCAGCTGTGTCCATATCTAAACTGCTAGTTTTTTTGCCGTCGATAGCCATAATTTTATCGCCAGGACGTACATCTTTAAGAGCAGCCGGTGTACCTTCGATAGGTTCGATAACAGTAAGCTGGCGGTTATTTTGCCAGTCAGCTTCCAAATAGATGCCCACTCCACCGTAATCGCTGGCTCCCAATTGCTCTTGAAGTATCTTTACATCTTCCGGAGGCAAAGCCATGCTAAAAGGATCATTGATGGCGCAAATCATGCCATTTAAGGCGCTGTATAACAAATAAGTATCGGTAAGAACAACTGGCTTGCCATCAGCGTCTTTTATTATTTCCGAGTCGTCTGTATCTAATTCGGTTTTATCAGAATTGACTGAGTCGCGGCTGACCGCTTGCGGATCCTTAAGTACTTGTTTCTCTAAAGATTGCTCACTGTCAATGTCGTCTTTTTCGGCCTTTTTGTCGTCAGCTTTGATGCCTTTGGCTTTTTTGTCGTTGGCGTCGAGTTCAGCTAATCTAGTTTTGATGGCTTTTTCTAATTGCCGACGGTGAATAAAGCGCTGATTTTCAGGCAATTTAGCTATTCTGGCCAAAGCTTGCTCAAATTCTGTATCCAGAACTTGCAGCAACTCTTTGTCGCTCATTTTCTCGATCTTGGTTTCATCGAGTTTAGCTACGCCCAAATCTCGGTGGCCGAATTTATCTAAGCAATAGTTGATGCCTTCCAAGGCTCCGTTGACTAACTGAGCTGTAGACACTTCGCGAATATATTGCTTCTGAATGGAAGCTAAAGAATCGCGTAAGGCTGAACCAGCTATTAAAGAGCTTGGATGAGTATCTTTATTCTGGCTGCTGAAGTCTATTTTGGCTGCAGTCAGATCGATAGGAATTTCTCTGGAATTTTCTTTGGGCTTACTATAGAGAAAGAGAAATGGCACTATCAAAATCACAATGATAATGCTCAAAAGAGAGTCGAAAAGTATCTTCCTTAGTCTGCTTCGAGAAGCAGATCCGGACTTAACAGTTGTGGATTCAGACTCTTTCTCAGAGACCGCTTTCACTGTAGTTAAGTCCGAGAGTTTTGCCTTCGATTCTGTGCTTTGCTTTATTTCTTCAGCAGCTTTGTTACTCATAATTTTTATTGGCCAAACTTGGATTTAATGATAAAGCGGAAATTATGCTCTTTACCGTCAGTAGTTTTTACCGTAACGTTATCGACAACATTTTCGCCTTTTACATCCATAACTCTCTTGGTAATGGTGTAAGAGCCGGAAAGAGACTTCTCAATATGGGGAAGTTCATCAAATATGCCGTTTACTGAAATAAAAGTATCAGCTTCGGCAGCTTCTTCTTGCTTTTTAGCACTTTCTTGCTGAACTTTTGCTTCGGAAGCGACAATTTCCAAAGCTTTTTTCAGCTGAGTATCTTTCTCGCGCTCCAAAACGAGTTCATCTTCCATCTTTACTTCCACATCTGGCTTCAGACCAGCTTTGTGGATGTCGTGACCGGCTGGAGTATGATAATGGGCGGTGGTAATCTTAAAAGCAGAAGTTTTGTTGGCTGGGAATTGGTAAGGGAAAAGCTTTTGTACACTACCTTTACCAAAAGATTTTACGCCTACAAGTTGGCCGCGTTTTAAGTCGCGAATGGCGCCAGCGGTAATTTCTGAAGCGCTGGCTGAGTTGCTATTAATCAACACCACCAAGGGTTTTTGGGAAGAGTGCAAATTAGGGCGTGAGTAAATAATTTGTTCATGATCGGCGCCGTCGACAATAGATACGATACGACTGCCAGTTTTGACAAACTTGGAGCAAACATCGACAGCGGCAGAAACGTAACCGCCGGAATTGTTGCGCACATCAATAATGTAGGCTTGGCATCCTTGTTTTTCTAAATCGCGGACAGCAGCTTCCATTTCGGCGTTGGTACTTTCGCCAAAAATACCCAAAGCTAAATAACCGACTTTTACGCCGTCTTGTTCGATAACTTCATGCTTTAAAGTATCTACGTGGATAACTTCGCGAGTTAAGGAAACGTCGAAAACGTGGCCAGAGCTAGGGCGACGAATAGTCAGCTTAACAGTGGAACCAGCTTCGCCGCGCAAGAGCTTGGAGCACTGGACTAAGCTCATACCATAAGTGGATTTGCCGCTTATATGGGTAATTTCGTCGTTATTGCGCAAACCAACTCGAGCAGCCGGCCCTTTTTCCATCACTTTATTGATGACTAAAACGCGGCTGTTGGCTGGATCTTTTTCGTCTCCGCTTAGACCCATAACGATACCTATACCGCCAAAATTGCCTCCGCTCATTTGTTCGTTGAGGTTCTTATACTCGTCAGGAGTCATGTAGACTGTATAAGGATCGTCGGTCGCTCTCATTATGCCTTTAAGAGCAGCCATAGTCAGCATCTGATCTTTCATTAACTGAGGATAGGTGTTGGCCGCTTTGATAAATTGAGAGCGTAACGATTTATTGGCTTCTTCAGGAGTAGCGTCGACGTCGATTTGCTTAAAGAAATCGGAAGTGAGCTTGTTGTCCTCCATAAATAATGTCATGGCATCGAAAGCACAATTGGTAATTTTTCCCGGCTTGGCTTTTTCTCTGGCTTCAGTTTTGACCAGGAGCAAAGCTTTATCGAGCATCTCCAAAGCGCTGTCCAAGTCTTTTTGGGAGACTTTGTTGACGGGAGCTTTCTGGGCTGCTGTTTTGCTAACTTTGGCTTTAGTTTTGTTGCTTTGTTTGGCTTTTTGAGCCAAAGTATGCTTGTAAACAGAATGCTGAGCCGAAGAATCTTGGGCAGTCCGATTTTGATCAGGCTGAGCGCTTACAGGCAGAGAAATAAGCATAGCCAAAACTGCAGCGGCGGCAGCCGGAACAAAAGTGTGCTTTAAATTCATGGTGAATTCTCCTGAATCGAACCTGGAGCGGTAACAAGCCGCTGTGGTGAATCTTTTTCTTATAGACTTTGCCCCTCGGTAAGGCTGGGCAAAGATCGCGAAGTCGCGAAATATCGTCGATCCCTTTCGCTAAGAAAGGAAAAAGCCCTTATTTTAGTTCTGAGATCGTTATTTTTGCTTCATTAATTCCTTTTGCAACAATTCAAAAGCTTTTTTCAATTGTTTGTCTTGCAAAGGTCGATAACGCAAACCAAAAGGAGCTTGAATTACATATTCGGGAATTAACCCCGATTTGCCCAAGTCCAAATTGTCTGGCGTCCGATAGTGAGTATAAGTCACTTTGCAAGATGAAGTTTCTCCTGGAGGGAACTCAAAATTATAAATTTTTTGTGAACTATTCTTGCCAAAGCTAGCCGAACCAACTAAAAAAGCTGCTTTGTGGGCTCGCAAGGCGCCAGCGGTAATTTCTGCTGCTGAAGCTGTTTGCCCATCAATTAGAACGGCCATAGGCTTAGCTGGGTGGCTATTGCGGTAAGTATAAATAGTTTTTTCACTTTGGCCATTTTTGTCGACCAGTGAGGCTATAAGGCTGTGCTCTGGCAAAAATTTAGAGCATAAGTCTCTAGCAGCGTTGGTATAACCTCCTGGGTTACCACGTAAATCCAAAATATACCCTTGGCATCCTGCTTTTTCTAAGGCGATTAGAGCACGTTCAGCTTCAATATTAGTCGAGCCATTAAACATATCGACTCTGAGTAAACCGATTTTTAACGGAGTCACTTTCTCGGCAAAATCACTGGAGCCACTTTCTGAAGTCGATTGCGCTGCAACTGATGGATTGGCAGTCGATTGACTGACAGTCTCTTCGGTTTCTGTTTCAGTGTCGGAAGTTGCTTTTAAGTCAAGATTTTTGACCGAAAATCGACTTTGGGTATCAATATAAAGAATTTGTCCCCAAGCAGCTGGAAAATGGACTTCGGCTCTGGTTAAGAGCAACTTGCGACTGTCGGTTCGTCCCATTTTACGCATTAAGTCAGTGATGTAAGTTAGCGAAACTTGGCTGCCATTAGGGCCGCGCATAAGTTGCAAGCACTGTTGCGGATTTAGTTTAGCTAAGGGCTTATCATTAAGGGCGATAAGCTCGTCGCCTTGGCGCAAACCTGCTTTCAGAGCTGGAGAATCTGGGGCTAGCGTGGCTACCACAAAATGGGAATGTCCCTGAGAGTCGCGGCTAGGAGTGAGTACTACGCCTAAGCTGCCAGAGTAGTCGCCGCTTAAATAATTATTTAAATCGTCGTACTCGTCCAAACTGGCAAAAACGGTGTAGGCATCTTCGGCCGAATCGGTAATAGCTTGGGCTAAACAGACCGTAAACTTAGGATCGTTGCCTAATTCTGGGCAGTGCTTGACGGCTTGGCGATACAGCGAAGTTATGTTTTGCAAAGCTTGCTCACGCTCTAAATTAGCGTTGTTGGCTTGGTATTCAGATAGCCATTGGCTATCTAAGCTGTGCTCTTTTAAAAACTCCTGGGCCCCTTCCAGCACAAATTGCCAAACTTTTTGAGGAGAAGGTGGCTCAATGGCGTTATCCAGCAAAATATTAAAAGTTTGGCCTAAAACGTCGCAGCTCACTTCTTCTAAGTTGCCAAGCTTTTGAGCTGAGCTTTCGAGGCTGTGAACTGCTGTGGCTGCAGGGAGGGAAGGGGCCTGCGCTTTAGGTGCAGCGGCGTCGTCCGCGTTGGTAGCGGCGGCTGCGTTTAGAGGCGAGCCATTTAGAACCAAAGCCAGAAGCAACGAACCAGCGGTTCGGAAAAGAAAATTTTTAGCTTTAAAACTGCTGGGCTTAACTATAAAATTTTCTTTGGCATTAAAGCTGGGGAAAAGATGCTTAGGCATAGAGGCCTCCCTTTCTGGCTTTGGTTAGGTGTAGGCTCGCTAAATGAAGCCTAAAGGATCGACAGGCTCACCGTTTATGCGCACTTCAAAGTGGAGGTGTGGGCCAGTAGAATTGCCTGTAGAACCTACGGCAGCAATTTGTTGGCCTTTGGCCACCGACTGGCCGTAGGATACGTACAACTCGGAACAGTGCGCGTAAAGGGTGCTGTAGCCGCCGCCATGATCGATAATAATGCAATTGCCATAGCCGCCCATCCAGCCCGAGTCGATGACGACGCCGCTGTCAGAAGCGAGCACAGGGCTGCCGTAATAGGCGCCAATGTCAACGCCAGTATGGAAGCGCATTGTGCCGAATATGGGGTGAACACGATAGCCAAAGGGGGAAGTGATTGGCCCTTGTGCTGGCGTCAGGTAGCGCCCAGTGCCCCAAGTGCGCGTACCAGCGTTGGGAGCGGTGGGACGCATAATTATTTGGCTACGGCGCACAGTCGCTTGGATCTGATTTTCCAGCGCTTGGGTGCTGTTTTCTAGTTCGCTGACGTAAGAACTTAAAGAATCGCGTTGGCGTCTAGTATCAGCCAATAAAGAGGAACGTGTCTCTTCAATTTGTTGCAATTTTTTGACGCGATTCTCTTGAGCTTCTTTTAAGTCTTTAATTTGACGCACTGTGCGTTCAGATTGAACTTTTTTTACCTCTAACTCTTGTTTGAGGCTGCGCACTTGGCTGACCAATTGGCGATCATTTTCGATAATCAACGACAGATAATAAGTCTGGTCGATAAAATCGGTAAAGCTTTCTGCTCCTAAAAGGACTACCAAATAGCCGACGTCACCTTGCAAATAGATCTCTCTAAGCCTTTTTCCCAAAACGCGCTGAGCTTTACTATATTCCTTAGTAGCTTCGCCTAAGCGTTTAGTAATATTTTTCAATTGCTTTTCAGCCGCTTGCAAGCTGACTTTAGCTTCGCGATAAGCTTCGCGACTATATTGCAAATCGGCTTGGGTATCACTCAGCTGCTGCGAAAGATCGCGCTCGCGTTCATTGATTATATCTAAGCGTTTGCGTTGAGCAGCCAACTGACTTTTCTTTTGACGCAATTGCGAATTGGGATCTTGAGCTGAAGAAGCGTCAGAATAAAAGACAACCAGGCTAAAAAAAACAGCAACTAAGAGTAAAAGACTAAATTTGCGGTGTATACTCAACAAGTCAAGTACCTCCTCAAATTAAGCTTTCAAATAACGGTTGACGGAAATAAAACTTCCCAAAGCACCTACTAAGCAGCCCATAGTAATTAAGCCAATATTAAGGTAAGGCATAATGGCACCGGGAGGCAGAATAGGTAAGAAAGAAATACTTTTTTGCAACTGGGGAACGACTATGCGATAAGAAACGTCTATTAGCACTGAAGCTAAAGCGGCGCCAATTACACCTTGGGTGACGCCTTCTAAAATGAAAGGCCAGCGAATGAACCAATCGGCTGCGCCTACTAATTGCATGATGTCGATCTCTTTGCGGCGAGCGAATACGGTTAAGCGAATAGTATTGCTAATAATAAGCAAACTGGAGGCAAAAAGCATAATCAAAATAATTAAACCAACCATACGAATGATATGGTTAAGCTTCATAAGTTTTTGAGCTTCTTCGCGGCCGTAATCTACTGTAGCGACATTGTCTATTTGAGCCAACTTATGAGCTACAGGCTCTAAGAAAGACGGATCGTCTACCGGAACTTCGAAGGCGTCGGGCAGAGGGTTGCTTTCCAAGTCGTCCAAATCGAGTTTGGCATTTAAGCGCTTGCGCAGCTTTTTAAATGCTTCATCTTTAGGCACGAAAGTTACTTTGGTTACGTGGCCAATATCGTAGGCGGCACTTTTAAAACTGTTGACTTGCTTGGCATCAAAATTTTGGCTCATATAGACTTTTATTTGCATTTCGCCAGCCAATTCGTCAGCCAAAGACTCTAAATTGGCAATAATTAACACAAAGAAGCCTAAAATAAGGGCCAAAATCATTACTGTGGAAATAGAGGCCACGCTCATCATAGGATTATGGCGCATATTGGTGAGCACTTCGCGCAAGAAGCACTCTAAGTAGTAACCTCCCGAAGGGCCGCGCCTCTTTTTAACTGGTAAATCTTCTTCATCTAAAACTTCGTCTACTGTAGGCGTTTTAGAGAGAGAAGGCGAGGATTTTTCCGCAATGGGAATAGGCTTTACGATTACTTCTTCATCGTCTTCTACTTCTCTTTCCACAGGGACGCTTTCTATGATGAGTGGTGGTTCCTGAGGCTTTTTATCTTCACTGCGCTCAGCTGGCCCTTTTACCGCTTGCATAGAGACAGTGCGATTTTTGTCATGCTCTCGACGAGCTGATTGATTCTCGGAAGCTTTAGCTGCAGCAGAAGCAGAACGACTAGTTGCAGAAGTTTTCTTCAATTTGCTACCGCTGGGATCAAGTTTTGTTTGCTCAGCTTGAGGAGAAATGTCGATAAATCCTGATTTAGGCGGAATACTCATAATCCGAAGCCTCCGGCCGCTAAAGTTTCTTTAGTAATTTCAGTAGTGAAATACATACCGCGGGATAAATCTTGGGCCACTTCGCCGTGTTGCATAACCACTACGCGCTTTTGCATAACGTCGACCATTTGCTGGTTGTGAGTAGCTACTATAACAGTAGTGCCGCGAGCATTTACCTTGGAGAGAATTTGCATAATGTCCCAAGAAGAGTCGGGATCGAGGTTACCAGTAGGCTCGTCAGCCAAAAGGATGACAGGATCGTTTATTAAGGCTCTAGCTATAGCCA
Organism: Candidatus Bruticola papionis; assembly: GCA_002407045.1. Taxonomy (GTDB): domain Bacteria; phylum Vulcanimicrobiota; class Xenobia; order Xenobiales; family Xenobiaceae; genus Bruticola; species Bruticola papionis. The sequence goes on from DHKB01000019.1 coordinate 37,535, forward strand.
CGCGTTGTTGTTCGCCTCCAGAAAGTTGGCTAGGTAAACGATCCGCTTTTTCGCGCAAGTTCACCAAAGTGAGCGCTTTGGTAACTTTACGGGGAATAACATAGCGGCTAGCTCCAGTTACTTGCATGGCATAAGCCACATTTTCAAAGACCGTTTTATGACCTAACAAGCGGAAGTCTTGGAATATTACACCGATGCGGCGGCGTAAATAAGGAATTTGCGAGCGCTTCATATCGCTAATCTCTTCACCGTTAACGTAAACTAGTCCGGTAGTAGGATCGTTTTCGCGATAAATCAACTTCATAAGGCTAGACTTACCCGATCCCGTTTGGCCTACCAAAAAGACGAACTCACCATGCTTAATGGAAAGATCGACGCGGTTTAAAGCTCTAGTTCCGTTGGGGTAAATCAAACTTACGTTATGTAGCTCGATAATAGGATCTTCTGCTGTGGGATTCATAAATAAATGGCCTTCGTTTATACAAAAAATCGCTATTGAATTGCCTAAAAGCAGAAATAAAGTCACTTTTAAGCAATTCAACTTTAGAAATTAAGCGACGCTTGATTCCTTAGCCTGTTCGGCTTTGTGTTCTTTCCAAGCGTGAATGGCCACGGGAAGAACTGATAAAATAATAATACCAACCAGAGCTTTTTCCAAATGTTGTTGCACAAAGGGAATCTGGCCGAAGAAATAACCTACGCAAATCATGCTAGTTACCCAGGCGATACCGCCTATACAATTGTAGGAAATAAAGCGAGGATAATGCATATCGGCTACGCCAGCTACTGTAGGAGCAAAGGTGCGAACAAAAGGCATGAAGCGAGCCAAAATAATGGTCATACCGCCGTATTTTTCATAGAAAGCTTTAGTCTTAAGCAAGTGATCTTTACGGAACCAGCGACTTTGTTCGCGCTGGTAAAGAGCGTGGCCAGCTTTTTTGCCTATCATATAACCTACCGAATCTCCCAAAACGGCCGCTATACACAGCCAGAAAAGTACATGCCACACGTTAAGCAATTCCGGCTTGGTAGCGCAAACAAAACCGGATACAACCAATAAAGAGTCGCCGGGAAGGAAAAAGCCTACCAGCAAGCCTGTCTCGGAGAAAATGATAATAAACAGAATAGTTAAGCCGCCCCAAGCGATGATATCCTGTATTCCTTCTATGGAGAAATAATGGAGCAAACTCTGTATAAATTCCATTTTAGTAATGTTCCTATCTTTTTAAGGGCTAAACTTGGTTGCTTTTTTTGTTAAGCCAACTATAAAAAGTGGCAACAAAACAAAAAGTGGCAACCAAACGCCGGGCCCTGCGTTCTGCGACTAAGTAGATTTTGCCTGTTATTTTAGCCGTCGATCATTTCCTTTTCTTTTTCAAACATGTCGCTAATTTGTTGCCTAGCTGTAGAGCCTGAGGTAGTAGCTCCGTCCAAAGAATCTAAGCCCAAAGAACTGAAAGATACTTTGGTGGCGAAAGTTTGATTATGAATTTCTGCGGCCAATTTTTCGGCAGTTTTTTTAGTACTATCTTCCAATTTTACTGAGGAAGAAGAGAGCACGCTGCCATCTAAGCCGTAAAGCTCAGCAGTCATTCGGCCACCTTGCATATGTATGCGCATAGTTAATCCTGTGTTAGTGACTTTGAAGCGAGGTGAACTTCCCAACATGCTAATAAGTTGTTTGGAAGCTGACGAACCATCACCCTGACAAGTAATAGGTACGCTTATTTCCATATGACGTATAGAAGTAGGTGTAGAAGTGATCAATTGGGCATAATAATTGGCCGCAGTTTGAAAATCGCCTTTGGCATAAGAGAGCTGGGCCACTCTAGCTGCAGCTAAAGAGCGTACTAAGCGAGCTGCCTGAGGCAAGGTCTTCAAAACTTTTTGGTAGTTCTTTAAAGAAGTATCGTAATTGCCAAATTGATAAGCTATTTCAGCACGGTGTAACAAAAGATAGGGCTCTTCTACGGGCAAATTGTCGGGAGCTTCCTGGAATATTTCATCTATAGCTGTAGCACATAAGCCGGGGCCGAGAATTTTTATCAGTAACGGCTTATAGCATTCGTCAGCGCTAATAGATTGTGCATTGTAAGGGCGGAAGCTGCTGGCTACGCGCTTATTTTCAGTAATTAAGGCGCGAATACGCGAAGACGAACGCCACAATTCATAGCTTATAGCGATAATTTGGCCGCGCACTTTAAAGCTTTGCCAAAAAGGTGTCCAACTGAGCTCTTCGCGTTTGCATTCGCGCATAGCTTTTAAAGAAGCGTACCAAGTAAGCAAGTTGCCAGCTTCAGCCTGGTCAATATCTAAGGAAGTACCTCCTTGACGGTCAGGGCGATTGACTAAACGCTTTAAACGCTCGCAAGCTTCGGGAATAAGGCCCAGCTCCATAAGCAAGGCGCCAGTTGTTTGCAAATTGTCGGCCATAAATTGCTGATAGAGGAAGGGACGCATGGCGCGGGCCCGCTCGTAAGTCTTTTTAAGGCAACTGGCTGCGTCGGTAAACTTAGCTTCAGCAATATATAAATTGGTTAAATCGTTGAAAGGGTTGGTGTAAGCCTGATCGCTAAAAGGAACGCGGGAAGCTTCATTAAAGAATTGCTCAGCTTCATCAAAACGTCCCAAGGCCAAAGCCGTTTCGCCACAATTGCGCAATACCGTCGGATCAGGAGTTTTACCCCTCTCTTTAGTTTCGTTTACTAAGTTGCGAAAAGCATTGTAAGAGGCTTGGTAATTACCACATTCCGATTCCAAGGCTCCCAAGCTATTCCAGGCTATTTCTCTGGCACTGATGTTGCCAGAATTGAAGGCGTCAGAGATAACTTTGCGAGCCTCTTCTTCGCGATCCAACTTCATTAAAGGCCAAGCTTTGTCTACGGCAAAATTGCTAAAACCGGGCAAGCTGGCCAATTCGTCCACTACTTTTATCTTGGCTTTGTAATCGTCCATTTCGCCAAGAACCTGACAAAGCTGGATCTGAACGCCTAAGAATAAAGAACCATCAGTGCCATTATTAAAGCTTCGCAACCTGCGCAATAAAGTTTTTTTGGCCAGTTCCAAGTTGTGGCGAGCTCTAGGCAAATCACCTTCGGCGCAATGGAAGACTACACCTAAAATAGCATGGCCAACTGGAGAATCTTTGTCTTGTCTAAGTTTTTCTTCAGCGAATTTGCGCCAGGCAATCATATTTTGGCTATCATTAGCTATTTGCAATAGCTCTTCGCCACCAATGTCGCCTTTGCTTAAAGTTTCAAAAGTTGGGGACTTCTCGTCGCCTAAAGCTGGGCTGCTGAATAAAGGTATCATGGACAGAGCGAATAGCACAGCAATGGCGATAAATAAACGCTTATACAAACCATTTTTTGAGCGAATCGAAAGAAGTTGGTACATGATTTTTCCCTTCTGAGCAGCTTATATATGTTCATATTTATTTTCAGATCTAATGATCTTTTCATCGATCATTAGATCTGAAAATCATTTCTTAAGAGTCGAGCGGCACAAGGCTTCCAGAGGGCCTTTGCAACATTCTCTTATGACTTTAATCGGATCTTCAATACCGGCAGCTAATTCCAAACGATGGGCGAAAACATAGGGCACAAGGTAAGAAACATCTTCAGCAGTTACGTAGTCGCGGGCTCGTTTCAGGGCGCAAGCTTTAAGAGCTGGCAACATTAAGACTAAGCTTCGGGTAGATATGCCTTGAGCTACATGTGGCGATTGACGCACAGCGTTAGCCATATCTACCAAGCATTGATTGATACGATCGTCAACATAAATATACTGATCGATAGCTTGACGAGCATCTAAAATTGCTGTTTTGGGCACCATAGGAAATTCATTGCCCGGAGGATTACGCCTTTCTTGAATTGAGCGCAATACATCCAATTCCGATTCTCTATCAATATTATTCATGCGGATCTTAAACAGAAAACGGTCGTGCTGAGCCACAGGCAAAGGATAAGTACCGGCTTGATCTCTGGGGTTTTGGGTGGCAATTACAAAGAAAAGTTTGCCCAAATTGTGGGACGTATTATCTACAGTAACTTGCTTTTCGGCCATAGCTTCCAACATAGCTGCCTGAACTTTGGGAGAAGTACGGTTAATTTCGTCAGCCAGCACTATGTGAGCAAAAATAGGGCCGGGGCGGAAAGTAAAAGTACCGTTATCAGGATCAAATACCGTCATGCCGGTAATATCGGAAGGGAGCAAGTCGGGAGTAAACTGGATACGCCTGAACATCGTGATCGGAGGTTCGGGATTATCATTATATATAGATTCTCCCAAAGCTTTGGCTAAGGTTGTTTTTCCGGAACCGGGGAAGTCTTCCAAAAGCACGTGACCGTCAGCTAAGATGGCAATTAAAATAAGCTCGATGACGCGATCTCGTCCGCGCACCGCTCTTTTTAAGCGCGACTCCATAGTAAGGAGCAAATTGTAAGCCTTATCTAAGCGAGCAGCTCGGTTAGCTTGCGAAGTTCTATCCAAGATAAGTTTCCTCCGTCTGAGTGGACATTAGTTTTAAAAATTTATTAGGTTTAATGTTAACGCACAAAGAGCCAAGCGAAAGGATTCAGTATGCCTATCAAGCGTCGCCACCAAGGAGCGCAGCTGGACAATTCCGACTTAAACTGAGCGTAGTGTGAGGCACATTCGGAAGTGCTTGGCAAAGGTGTGCGAGAAACGAATTGTACTTGAGCATTTTCACCTAAATGGCAACGCACGTGCCATTGGGTCAATTTTTGCAAAGCTGGTAACTTATCGGCCCAACGGGAGGCAAACTCTTCGCGTGTCTCTCCGTAGTGGCGACGTATACCTATTTCAGCTAGCGATACTAAAGCAGCCTTATAGATGCAATCAGCTCGCTTAGCGCCAGAGCTCAAATGGGCCATAAGGTGAATGTAAACTTTATGTGCCCAAGCGGCAATAAAAGCTAAAATTGCTGCTATAGCCAGCAACCAGCCCAAAGCTTTTACCAAAGAGCGCATTTGCATTTGCATATCGACCGGCTTTTGGGAGACGCCTTCTTTGTCTGCCGATTCTTCGCGGGCCATTTCGCCGAACATCTTTTGCAAGTCGGGATCAGGCGGTTCCGGAGGAGTTACATTGGAGCGCTCGGGAGAAACGTCGACAGGGTACCAACCAAGTCCCTGGATGTAGACCTCGCACCAAGAGTGGGCGCTGTTATTCATGATCAGCAAAGCCGATCCGCCGTAAGTATTTTTAGCGTCTACAGCGTAGCCTTCGGCGACACGGGCTGGAATACCAATAGAACGGCACAAATAGGCCAAAGCGTTGGCATTATGGACACAGTATCCAATTCGATCTCCGAAAAGGTACTTAGAAACAACGTCGTCCTTATCGGTGATCTTCACCTTAGTATCGTAAGTGCTGTTTTTATCAAGCCACAGCTTCATAACATACACTTTGGCCATAGGCAAAGACCTAAAAGCAGCGGGCAAATCATTTTGAATTTGCAAAGCTAACTCTTTATAGCGCTTGTCATTAGGCAATTGAGTATAATAGTCTATGTCGGCCTTTGACCATTGTGGGTTATTAAGTTTAGCCTGAAGTAAAGTATCTATTTTACCAGTAAAAGAGCGCGAATCTACACTATAGGCTCCCACAAACTGACTGCTGTTGGGGTTAGAAGCAGCACTCATAGCCAGAGGGTTTAATAAACCAAATGGTTTACTATGATTTTCAATTAAACTAACTTTCGTATTAACAGCCTTTGTTTTAGTAGCATCTATCGAGGGAGGGGTAAGCGGATTGGGCGCATTAAACTGAGGAAAGCCGGAAGCTATATCGTGATCGTAGCGCCCGGAAACGTCATTCACCAACTTGCGACCGTTAAAGAAACTCTTGGCGTCTTGGCGGAAGTAATAGTAGCCTTCCGGAGGTGCATAATCGTCGTTAAAGACAACTACAGCCACAGGCTTTGATTTGGGCGATTCTGAGGAATTGTCATTTTTATCTTGATTGTCGCTTTGGCCTCCGCCTTGGTTGTTGTCCTTATCGTTGTTCTGTTGGTTATTATTTTTATCTTTGTCGTCTTTGTCGTCTTGCTTTTGCTGATCTTGATTGGGCTGCTGGTCTTGATTTTGCTCATCTTTTTGCTGATCTTGACCTTGGTTGCCGCCCTCTTTGCCTTTAGCTTTTTCTTGTTGCTCGCCTTTAGCATTGCCGCTCATAAGTTGTTCGGGCAAAGGCTGATGCAAATCTTTAAGGGGCAGAAAAACTCCGACCAAAGAAATAATAACTATTAAAATAGACAAGTCGGCCAAAGTACGCTTATTAAAACGCCCTACAATAAGGAAAACCAAGGCAATGGCCAAAATAACGCCGGCAGCAATAAAGAAGGGAATAGGATCCCAGCCCCTAGACCAGAGCGGATCGACGAAGAAATAGGGGCGGCTGATAAAACCGTCGCGGTGGGCCGACAAAGGTAAAAGAGCAATGTTAGCTACGATAATTAGTTCGACGGCTACAAACCAAGGCTTACGTATGCTTATGGCATGGATAACCATGACTAAGAAAAAGCAATCTATAAACCAAACTAGGCCTTGAGAGAATAAACTGGCATTCTCTGGAGAGGCAAAGAGAGAAGCCATAAAGGCGCTATTAACGGGTATATCGGCCAAATAAACAAAGATACGATCGAGTATCAGTGCTCCCAAGGCGAATACTGGTATGCGCAAGCGCTTGGAAGAGAGCCAATAAGAGAACCAAAAACCTAAAATTCCTCCCACAAAGGCACCGAAAATACCATTGGCCACAGAGATGGTGGAGGCATTTATGGCTAAAATAACGCCCCACATTAAACTGTTAAAAGAGCGCTCTAAAAATGTGCCTATGCCAAAAGAAGATTTTTTCTTTCCTGAGGTCATGCCGTCCATATGCTAACTAGACCGCCTTTTCCTGAGCTTGCAAATAAGCAGCCGCGTTATTTATGATGCGTCCCGTAGCTGTTTCGCATAAGATCATGGGAGTATTGGGACTTTGTAAAGTTTGGGCAATCTTAGAAGGAGCTTCCAAATGCACCTCGTTTGCATCAATATAAAGCCACTTTTCCCAAGGCTGTTTCTTTTTGTCTTCAGCTTCTGTTAAATTTTGATCGACGCCCATAAGCCAAGTAATGGTAAGGTGGGTGTCTCTGACCGCTCCCAGAGCGTTTTTTACCCAGTCTCCATAAGCGGCTGGCACAAACACAAAGCAACTATGGTAGCCGAGTTTGGAAGCTTCTTCCAAAAATTTTCTCAAGCCGCAAAGCTCCCTTGATTCTGCATTTCCGGAAGAAGCTAAGAAATCGAGTGCTTCACTCATAATGGAAGTTGTTCCGACGCAGCCGTCGGCGCCGAAGAGCCAGCTATCGCCCAAAATTTTAGACTCGAGAATTGAACGAGCAAAAGAAGCGCTGGCTTCGTCGTTGGGGCCGGATACCAAATAGGCGCAAGTACGTGTCTGAGCGGTAAGCGCTCTTTCCGGCATACGGACGACTAAGCGGCGACTGCGGGCATAAACTTTCCACAATATCGAGCGAGAGGAGTCGCCTGGGACGTATTGGCGCATTTCTATAAGATCGCCCTGGGGCGAACCGAAAGGATCGGAAATATCTTCGCCGCCAGCCATGCTTAAGGTGATGCTGCTGCTTTTTACGGCGCTGGGTTTGGGATAAGCTTTAAACTTAACATTTTGAGTACTCACCCAAGTCACGTCGGCCAGCCCCAAAATGTCTTCCACTCTAAAGCGACGGCTAATCTTTTCTACACTACAACGGTGGTTGACTGTAATATATTCAGCAACAGAAGATAAGCTTTGCTTACATTCGGTTTCAACTTCCGCCGGATAGAGCCATTCAATAGAAATATTGACAAAAGGAACAGGTAAAAAGGCTATTTCCAATCCTGACTTGGACTGATACATAGTGGAAGTACTTATATCTGATAAGCCAACTTCGCATTTAGCTCTCCAATGTATAGCTAAATAAATAGCACCTATGCTTACGGCCAAAATCATCAAGATACCGACGATCATAAGAGCTACGGAAGCGGAGATCCAGACTATATCGTCTTCTCCTAAGGCTACAAAGTAAAAAGTTAGGGCCAGCAGAATCATATAAGCTAATCCCATACCTGTAATGGGAATGAAGCCACCAACTGTTTTTATAAACTTGAAAGTTTTTGCTGAGGCGCCACGCAAAACTGCAGCCCAAGAACGTCTTTTTTCCGAATTGTTTTCCAAAAGTTCATCCTCTTCAGACTGAACCGTCAAGTCTGTCATTCCATACTCTTTTTTAGCTTGCATTATAGCAAACGCAGAAGCTGATTGGGTCAACTTAGCCTTAGGCTTAGATATTGAAGAGGTACTTTTATTTCCTCTATATGACAAAAAATATTAGTTTATAATTAAGTATCGTTCAAAATTTAAAGAAAAGTAGTTGATCTCAAACAATAAGAATAATAATCTTCAATAATGCAAAGCGTTTCAAATATGTCTATTCCCTTGTCCTGGAAAGCGATTGTCAAGCAAGTATTTGGACTTGACGCCGAAATTCAGGCTGTTTACTTCTATGAGAGCAAGAAAAATCAAGTTTCTCGTCTCAGGCTTATTGTTAATGGGGAGCAGACTGACGTCATTGCCAAAAAATATGTTTGGGGAGACATGGATAGTGAAATCGCTGTCCTGAAGAAAGCTGATAGCTTAGATTTAAATGTCCCCGGTTTTATCGCCAGGTTTTCCGATATAGCCTTTTTTACTCCTGTACCCGGAGTTTCCATGCATAATCCTATTACTGAAAAGCAAGCTAGTCTCTTGGGTGAATGGATGAGGTCATTCCATGAGAATATGACTCCTCAGAGAGCTAGAGGCACCTTTTTGCGTGGCGATTGTACTTTAAAAAATTTTTTATACGACGAAGAGGGAGAAAAAATCTACTCCTTAGACTTCGAACAAGCTTACTTTGGCCCGGCCGAAGATGATTTGGCTGAATTGATCGTTACCTTGCTCTCTGGAGCTAAAGCTGAAAGCGTATGGGAGTCACCGCACATTTTAGCTGTTAAAACTATGCTTAGAGCTTACAAGCGCAAATTCAACGCTGTTTTTTTGTTTGAAGAAATTCTTCAAGGCTTGGCCAACCGCTTGGAATTTCGTCGGGAATTTGCTTCGGAAATCCAAGCTTTAATCGATGAATTTAGTAAACACAAGACTTCTTTTGTTGAATTATTAGAAAATAGATAACTATTTTTGCAGTCAAATTCAGACTGGAAAGAAGCAGGTTGAGTTTATTTTGGTACAATCAGAAAGCAAAAGATCTTGGGGAAATTTAGGGGATAAGGCTGATAATTTTTTATTGTGGGAAAAACGCTATAGCATGAAGGGACGCGGTCCCAAAGAGCCTGAACCTTTTGTTGTAGAGTGTTTGCCTTACATGGCTAAAGGCAAAGTGTTGGATATTGCCTGTGGAGAAGGAAGACACGCTCTTTACTTAGCTCAAGCTTCCGCTTCTTTTGACGTTTTTGGTTTAGATCGATCGCCAACTGCTATAAAAGCTGCTACAGAACGAGCTGCGCAATTGGGCCTTCGCGCCAATTTCGCAGTACGCGATTTGGAAAAAGAATTTCTACCTGACAAAATTTTTAGCACTATAGTGGTGACGCGCTATTGGCAAGCTGATTTGTGCCCCCATATTGTCAATCATTTGGCTATTGGTGGCGTTTTAGTTTATGAAACTTACACTTTGGATTATTTACGTTATGGAGAACGTACGCGCAGCCATTTATTACAAAGCGGTCAATTACGGGAAACTTTTGCTCAGCTTGGCTTAAAAATTGACTATTATGCTGAAGTTGACCGTCCGGAGACTAGGGAATATTCTGCTAGGCTTAGGGCTATAAAAATTTCTTAATTTAGCTTATACTAATTTTCGTAGATTCGGCGTTTTTTTCTGACCTAATGGAGCTCCCAAAACCTGGGAGCGTATATTTACCTTTCGATTTTTATTGTCCACTTGTACTACAAGCAAAACAACTACTGGAAATACGATTTTAATAATTTAACTATAAATAAAATAGGCAGGTGTCGGCGTATGAAAAAAAGCCTTTCAGACTTCTTAAAATGTTTGCCTACTTTTACAGCCAAAGGCCCCCATTTAGGGGCAGCCTTATTGGTCTGTTTAACTTGTTTGCTTTGCGCCTGTAGTATAAACAGTAAAATGCTTAGCGACTATGTAGCTCCAAGCTTGATTTTGCCTAAAGGTGCAACACGAGCGCTGACTGTGGTGCATGCTACTCCCTCTGGCGACTTAGTTTTGCCAGAGCAATACTCTACCTTTACTTTTGTCTTCAATCAGCCAGTAGTAAATTTAGGCACAACTCAAGTCGATATTGAAGGGCTTAGCATTGAGCCTCCCGTTAAAGGCGTTTGGGCTTGGCGAGGAACAGCTTGCCTTACTTTTACTCCCCGAGAGCCGTTGCAAGTTTCTCACGCCTATCAAGTAACTGTGCCCGCTGGCTTAAAGGCTATTACCGGGCAAAAATTAGCTAAACCCTACACTATGCGTTTTGTGACGCCGCGTCCCGCTGTCATCCATTCTTCTCCTGCTGACGGCAATGCCAACGTATCTTTAGATAAGCCTGTATTTTTGCTCTTTAATCAGCCTATTGGCAACCAAATAGCTTTGAAAACTTTGCGTTTAACTTCTTCTCAAGGAGCTGTGCCTTGCCAAGCGCGTGTGGCCACTGAAGCTGAATTTAAAGCTTACCTTAAAGAGCTGCGCAATAATGAAGGTGACAGAGTTACTATGAATGGTTTAAGCGTCGATTTGGATAAGTTGACGCCCGAACAATTGATCGTTTTAGAGCATCAGTCTCCCTTCCGCCAAGGTCAGCGCTATAAAGTTACCGTCCCAGCCAATTTTAAAGCCGACTCTTCTGCCGATTATGGATCTTTAACCGAAGAGAGTTTCTCTTTCAAAACTTACGATATTTTTAGCTTAAAATCTGTAACTAGTGCTGACGGAAACCATCCTGAAGAAGATATTATCTTTACTTTTACTAACCCGGTGAAGATGAACAGTTTGGCCAAAGCTCTCTCTTTTGAGCCGTCTGTCGCTATGCCCAAAGATTACTTAGAAGATTCTTATTCAAGTTCAGAATTGAGACTCAATTTACCTTTAAAACCAGACACTAGCTATAAAATAAAAATCAGCTCCGAACTGAAAGATGAGTTTAATAACAAAATTTCCAAATCTGAGAAACTTAATTTTACCACTGCCGATTTTAAGCCGAGTTTGAGTTTAAGTAGTGGCCAAGCTGTTGTCGAAGCTAAAGTAAAAGACGCTTCTTTGCCTTTAGGCAGCATTAATATCAATTCAATTAAAGTGGAAGGCAAAGCCGTTTCTATTCAAGAGCTCGTCAAAATGGCTCAAGACGACTTTTTCTTTGGCGGAATCGATAATTATCAACCCCAAGGTGGCTTCACCTACGTAAAAGAGATCACATTAAAAAATAAGCCTAATGTTTATGCTGATAGTAAAATTGACCTTAAACCTATTTTGCAAGGCCACTCTAAGGGCTTGGCTTTAGTGCGCCTGACCTACAGAAATGCTGCCAACAAAGAAGAACATAAAACGGTGTTGGTTCAACTTACCGATTTATGTTTGACTGCTAAATTTTCTGCTATCAATAATTTGCTTTGGGTGACCAGTTTAGATAGCGGCAAGCCTGTAGCCAACGTAAAAGTAACGCTTTACGATGAAAAAGCCGAAAAAGTATTTACCGGACAGACTGATAAGCAAGGCTTAGTAAAAGCTCCTGGTTGGAGTAAATATACTTCAGCTCAAGATGGCTTTGCTCCCAAGCAATATATGTTGGCTTCTTGTAAAGACGATTTAGCTTTTATCTATTCTTCTGGAGCCAACAGTTTAGACACTTGGAAATTTAATGTTTTCAGTTATAGCACTCCTTATAAAGATGAAGTAAGAAGTTGCATTTTTACCGATAAAGGCGTATATAGCCCCGGAGAAGAGCTTAAGTTCAAAGTTTTATTGCGCTCTAATAAAAAAGCTCATTTGCAACTTCCCAAATTCTTAAAAAATGTACATTACCAAGCTAAAGATGGGGAGGGCAACACTTTTGCTAAAGGCACATGCCAAGTTAGCGTTGTGGGCAGCTCCAATGGAAGTATCAAAGTACCGCTCGATGCTGCTCCTGGTTATGCTTTTATGGAATTAACTATTCCCGAAAAAGAAGCTCAAAAGTTAGGTATCTCCTCTTGGCTTGGCTCAGTTTCTTATCGCATTGACGAGTATCAGCCAGTGCAAACGGAAGCAAAAATTGTCTCTTCTCAAAAGTCTTTGCTTTTAGGTGAAGAATTTAAAGGACGCATAGAAGGACGTTTCCTTTTTGGAGCGCCTATGGATAATGATCGTTTCCGTTACTCTTCTTCTATAGATAAATCTCCTTATTTTAGTAAAAAATACCCCGATTATTCTTTTTACTCAAAAGTTTGGGGACAAGATGATGATTTTGACAGTGCTACTTTAATTTCTGGCAGTGGTCATCTTGATAATAAGGGAGAATTTGCCTTTGAAATTCCCACTGAAGGTGTCCATTATCAGTGCCCTTCTGTGTTGTCAGTTGAAGGAACGGTAATTTCTTCAAGCTTGAAAGAAGTATCAGGCTCTTTGCAAATTCCTGTATGGCCAGCTAGCCATATTGTGGGTATCAAATTAGATTCTTACTTGGCCAAGCAAGGTCAGCCTTTTCAAGGTCAGCTTTTGGCTGTCGATCAAAATGAGGAAGCACAAAAAGGCATTCCTATAAAAATTGAGCTTATCCGCAAAAGTTGGGATTCTGTTTATAAAGCTGGAGTAGGAGGGGCCTACAATTGGGTTAGTGATTCCAAAGAAGAAACAGAAAGTACCCAAACTATCGTTAGTGGCACTGGCCCTGTAAATTTCAGCCTTATTCCCAAAAGTGCGGGAAGCTATATTATCCGCGTTTCAATTACTGATAAAAAAGGGCGTTGCAACCTTAATGAAACTGAAGTTTGGTGTAGCGGTTCCGGTTATGCAGCTTGGGAAAGACATGATGATAATGAACTGGGATTAAAATCTAATGCTGAGTCTTATTTGCCTGGTCAAACAGCAGAAATTTTGGTGCAATCTCCTTTTGAAGAAGCTGAAGCTTTAGTAAGTGTAGAAACCGACTCTGTAATTGATAGCTGGAATGTTAAACTTAAAGGCACAGCTCCTACAGTTCAGGTTCCGATAAAAAGTTTCTATGCACCTAATGTCTACGTTTCAGTAATTTTAGTTAAAGGTAGAGAAGGTAAAACCAATCTTAGCCAAGGTGGTTTAGATTTAAGCAAGCCTACTTTTAGATTTGGTTATACCGAATTAAAAGTCGATAATCCTAAATCTAAACTTAAGGTAGAAGTCGTTTCCGATTTTGCTCAATATAAGCCCGGACAAACTGCCTCAGTTACGCTCAAATTGAGCGATTCTCAAGGCAAACCTGTTAGCGGTGAAGTTTGCTTATGGGCAGTAGATGAAGGCGTATTAAATTTAGTAGGCTATAAGTTGCCCAATTACTACGACATTTTTTATGCTAAGCGAGATTTAAATGTTGTAACTTCAGAAAATTGCGCTGATGTTATAGGCTTACGCTCTTATGGCAGCAAAGGAGCCAATCAAGGTGGAGGTGGTGGCAATGGTGACGAGGTGCGCGATGATTTTACGCCGACAGTTATGTGGAAGCCGTCTATTGCTATTGATGATACTGGCCATACTATAGTGCGCTTTAAGGCTCCTGACGCTTTGACGCGCTATCGTATTATGGCTGTAGCTTGCGACAATGGTGAACGATTTGGTCAAGGGCAAACTACTTTTGAAGTTAGTAAAAAGCTGGTGCTGCTGCCCTCAGTTATAAAATATGCTCGTTGTGGCGATTCATTCCAAGTTGGCGTTTTGGCTCGCAACAATACAGATAAAACATATTCTGTAACTCTCAAAGCTCAGAGTCAAGGACTCAATTTTGCTAACGATTCTTTCCAAGCTACTTTGAAGCCTACAGAAGAAAAGGTTATGCTTTTTGACGTTTCGGCTTCGAATTGTGGCCATTTCCCCATTAAATTTAAAGGGCAAATGGGAACCGAAACCGATATTTGCCAATATTCTATAAACGTTATTCCTGACGAGAGAACCAATGTAGCTGCTGTTTCTGGAGAGTTCGAGGCCAAAGAAGCTGCAGAGTATGTAAAAATACCTGGCGGAGCTAAAGTAGGCAGCGCTATTTTAGATATTTCTGTATCCAATAATTTCTCCAGTCAACTTAATGGTGTTGTGCAAAAGTTATGGGATGAAGACGCTATCGCTTTAGATACAATTTTAGCTCGTACAGAGATAATTTTACTTTCCGATAGATTAGGCCTTAAACTGCCTCAAGAGCTTAATTCTGAGGCTAAACGCAAAGCTGCTGTTAAAAAATATTGCCAAGAGTTAGAAAAATTTAGAACTATAGATAACGGTTTCTCACTGTGGCCTGGAACCAAGGTTTGTAGCAACATTTATACAGCTTGGGCTTTAGATGTCATGACTAAGCTGAAAAAAATGGGCTGGCTTGAGAGTGAGAAAGAGTATCTGTATATCGATACCAAACTTTATGCTAAAAATACAATTTACGCTTCTTTGCTAAAATTGCCCAAAGTTGGCGACGGAGTTGGTGATCCTGGTATTCCTATGCTTTTTGCCTCACTTTGTAAAATTGGAGAAGGCCAAAACTCTACTTTGGTAGTGTTGTATAGAGCTCGTCAGAAGTTCTCTCTGTCTGGACGTGCCTATATACTCAAAGCTGCCGCCGAACTTAATAATCGAGAGATTGTTGAGGCTTTGCGCCAAGAATTGAGTAATACGCTTAAGATAGAGGAACGTCAAGCTTGGTTTGAGGAGGATGGAACAGCTGAACTTAATACCATTTCCGAGCGTGCATTGAGCAATGCAGCTGCACTTTCGGCAATGCTGCGCAGTGGTGACTTTAAGTTTGCTCCCAAGGTGTTTGCCTGGTTATTCAGTCATAAAGTTTCCGGCACTTGGGGATTCGAATTAGCTGATGCCAAAGTGGCCGAAGCTTTGACTACTTACACCGATAAAGAACAAGTGGTGCGCCATGATGTTGAAGTAAAAGTACGTTCTGGAGGCAAACAGCTCTTAAAAGGCACACTCAAATATCCTCAAGCCAATTGTCTCTTTGCTTCTAGTCCTATTGCTACTATCGGTCAAGAAGTGCCCATAGAAATGAGTAAGACTGGATCTGGCAAATTGTATTATGATTTACTGCTCCGTTACGCTCCTACTAAACCTATGCCTGCTACTGATCATGGTTTTTATATTTTCCAAAGTTGCAGTACTTTAGATGATTTGGAACGCCCCATTCCCTTTACAGAACTCAAGGTAGGCCAAGTCTATAAGGTAAGTGTAAATGTAATTTCTCCTGTAAACCGAGACCAAGTTGTTGTCAATGTGCCCTTACCGGCTGGTTTAGAAGTTGTCAATACAACTTTTGATACAGAGAGCAATTTATATAGCAATTTGATTAATAAGGTAAATCCCGATCCCGATTATGGAACTTTTACCGACGCTGCATATTACTCAGACCATGTAAAAGTGTGGGCTGAAGGCTTACAAGCTGGAGAACATACGTATAGTTTCTTGGCTAGAGCTGTATCTTGTGGCCATTATCGCATGCCCGGTGCTAGAATCTACCAAAAGAATTGTCCGGAAGTTTTTGGTTGTACTTCGGAAACGAGGTTAAAAATTGTCCCTTAAGGGTTCGGATATGCGAAGCTTCTTCGCCGCCTGTTTTAAATGGTGGTGGAGAAGCACTTTAGTTGTGCTATGTATTTTGGGATTGTGGTTGTTCGTTTTTGTGTCGAGAACGTGGCCGACAGCTTATCCTTTAAAAGCTGAGCGCAACTCAACTTTAATGTACGATCGTAACGGTTCTCTTCTCCGAGAAGTACATCTAGAAGGTGGAACTAGCAAACGTTGGATCCCTCTTAAGGATATACCTACTTGGGTGCAAGATGCTATCCTTACAGCTGAAGATCGGCGCTTCTATTACCATTTTGGCGCCGATCCTTTAGCCATTATGCGCAGCGCCTACTACAATTGCAAAGTAGGTAGAGTGCTTATGGGCGGTTCTACTATCAGTGAGCAACTGATCCGCTTACTTATGCCAGATAGGCCGCGCACTTTAAAAAATAAATTTATAGAGCTTTTATACTCCTTGCGCTTGTCTTTCAATTTTAGCAAAGCACAAATTCTAGAAGCTTATTTAAATAGGGTTTACTTTGGTGGCCAGGCTTATGGTTTAGAAGCAGCTGCCCAGCTGTATTTTGGTTGTCCGGCTCGGGCTTTGTCTCCGGCGCAAGGCGCTTTTCTAAGTGTTTTGGTGCGCTCTCCTCAAGAATTGGCACCTTATAAAGATATAAATCCGGCCTTAAAGTTACAACGTGATTTGCTCTTAAGTATGGAGAAGCGGGGAGTGCTGGACAAGGTCGATTTAAAGCGTGCTTTAGCAGAAAAAATAACTTTGGCACCTCTCTCTGAGCGTTTTGCTGCACCCCATTTTTGTGATTTTATTATTGCTCAAAATGAGCAATGGCCTGCCCAAGATGCTGTCCGTATTGATACTACGTTAGATTTAAAAATGCAAAATTATGCAGAAAATGTTCTAAATTATCATTTAGAGCGTTTAGCTTCTCACAACGTCAAAAATGGCAGTTTGGTAGTTTTAGATATAAAAAGTGGCGACATTTTGGCTATGGTTGGATCCAAAAATTATTTTTCTCTTCCAGATGGGCAAAATAACGGATGCCTTACTTTGCGCCAGCCTGGTTCGACTCTCAAGCCTTTTACTTATGCTTTAGCTTTACAACACGGTTTTACAGCTGCTTCAATTCTGCCCGACCTTAGCTATTTGGATTCTATGCTCAAAGATGCTTTTGTGCCCGAAAATTACGATCGTCGCTTTCACGGTCCAGTGCGTTTGCGTCAGGCTTTAGCTTGCTCCTACAATGTGCCAGCTGTCTATGCTTTGCAAAAAGTAGGTATAAATTCGCTCCTGGAGTTGCTGCACAATTTAGGATTTACTGAACTTAATAAAAGTGCTCAACATTATGGATTAGGTTTAACCTTAGGTAGCGGTGAAGTTAATTTATTGCATTTAGTCAATGCTTACAGGGCTCTAGCTAGGGAAGGCAACTGTCAAGTTGTGCGCTTTTGCCAATCATATACGGATAGTCGAGGCGAAAAACACTTTTGGTCTGCGGAAGAAGATACGGAGCAAAAGGTTATACCGCCTGAAATTTGCACTTTAATTGGCGATATTTTAGCTGATAGTATAGCTCGATCGGAAGCTTTTGGCTACCATAGCGCACTCAACTTGCCTTTTCACTGTTCGGTAAAGACTGGCACTTCCAAAGATTATCGCGATAATTGGTGCATTGGTTATGATGATAACTACGTTGTGGGCGTTTGGACAGGAAATTTCGATGCTTCTGCCATGCGTAATGTTTCTGGTATTACTGGAGCTGCTCCTATTTTTCGCGATGTAATGAAATATGTTCACCAATATCGAAGCCGCCCGAGCAAAATCTCAAATACTGGCAAGCTTAACGAAGCTGAACCAGGGTTAGAAAAAAGATGGATTTGCGCTGAGTCAGGAGCTGCTCCTGGGCCTTATTGCTACAATAAAATTCAAGAATATTTTTTGCCTAATACATTTTCCTATGAAGTATGCCAAGTTCATAAGCTTTATTGCTTTAGCAAAACTAATAGGCAACCTATAAATCCGCTCTCTTGTTCTCCTTCTGAGTATTTCACCAAGGTTGTGCCTGTTTATCCTCCTTTATATAGAGCTTGGATGCGAGAACATAAAATGCTTATTCCACCTCAGTGGGCTATATATAGAAAAGTTAGTTCCGAAGAACGCACAAAATATGCTCAAAGTTCAGACTTAAATATGAAAAATGGAAGTGAGCTGCCAAAAGACAAAATTATCTTTCCGGAAAATGGGGCTGTTTTTCGTATTGATCCTTTCCTTAAACGTCAGCACCAAAGTGTCAATTTGCGAGCTACAGCTTCAGCACCAAATAAAAAGCTCACTTGGAAAGTTGATGGCCAAGTTTTCCAAGTGAGCTCTGAACCCCATGTCGTGAGCTGGCCCTTACGTGAAGGCGTTCACCGTATTACTTTACAAACTGAAGATAGTAAGTTTCCAGTTGATAGCATTACTATTACAGTATATCCTTAACTCAAACTTAGTTGAGTTGCGCTTCTATTGACGCAAGATTATCTAACTGACTTTGTCTGATACTTGTCAATCGATTTTGTACCATTTTTGCAAGGGATGATCCCAGCGCACTAGTTTAGTGCCATTTTCTTCTGGCTCCATAGTAGCTTCGCCGCGCCGAAAACGTGGAGAACGATCAGAACCACTGAAAGGATGTTTTATTTCTCTAATAATGGCATTTAACACATTAGGCTTTCCGGTTAAACGCAAATCTCGCACCCAGCGTCCATCACTATAGCCAGTATTGTAAGAGTGAATAGGACGATCTGACCAAATGTAATGATCTGGATTAAGCGGATCTTCTACTAAGCGACAATCTTTCTTAAGGCAAACAAATTCTTTGCCTGTCCAGCGCAATACTCTAAAAGTAGCAATTTGCACTCCTATAGGAGTTTCTCCCAAAACTACGATAATTTTTCCGTCTTTGTTAGGATCAATTACATATTTTATCTCATAATTAAGGTCGCCGACTTTGCCGAATACTAAAGAGTTTTCCATAATAATCTGTGGCTCGATTTTGCGAAAAGCTTGCCCGGAAGCGTAGCGAGCTCTAGGGCCTTCCCAGATAATTTGACCATTTTCATCGAAGAAAACTAACTGAGCTAAGTAGCCGTTCTCAGAATGGTTATACGCTACTAAAGCTATACTTTCTGGTTTTTCATCATTATTTATGTCTATGTAAAATTGTTGGTAAGGTTTGGTCTGCTCATCAGGAGCTGCTTGCAAGGGATTATGGTAAGGAGAAGCTTGGACTGCTAGCCCCAAATTAAACCATAAGCCGATCCCTAAGGCTATGCTGCTTAAGATGAAGCGTTTGCAATTATTACACCAAAACATTTTCCTGCCGCCTAACTTTAGTAGTATTTTAATACTGTGTTTATCTCGGATCTTAATTCTGCCTATTAGTTTTCCTTTTTTATAAAAGTATGTTCCATTTGAAAAAGCACAAAGAAATCGCTTTTTTTAGAAATCTTTTCTCGACAAAAGTAGACCAAGTATAAAAATGGCACTCAATATTTTCGTTTTTCAGCTTTTGCCTGTAGGTAGTTAATTATCGGCGGCAGAATAAGCCTTCTCGAGTTTATAAGACAAATTGCAAAGCAAAGGATAATACACCTATGGCTAAAGCTCATACCGCTTTTATTTGCCAAGAATGTGGCGCCAAATTTTTACGCTGGCAAGGACAATGTAATGAATGCGGCGCTTGGAATTCGCTAGTGGAAGAAAAAGTTGTGCCCGAAAAACGTAAGTCTATGGGCATGACGCTCAACCTAGAGGGGCAAAGTAAGCCTGTGTTGCTCAGCCAAGTTTCCGCCGAAGAAGATCCGCGCTTTTCTACAGGCATACCCGAATTTGATCAAGTACTAGGTGGCGGTTTGGTGCGCGGTTCAGTTGTACTTTTAGGTGGCCCTCCAGGAATAGGTAAATCTACTTTACTTTTGCAAGCGGCCAGCGCTATTGGTACAGCACAAGCACCGGTGCTTTACGTTAGCGGCGAAGAATCTCCCCGACAGATTAAGCTGCGGGCAGAGCGCTTAGGAGTGCGCAGCGACAATATTACTATTTATGCGGAAACGGCTCTCGAAGCTGTAGAAAATCTTTTAGAGAAACTCACTCCGCGCTTAGCTATTATCGATTCTATCCAAACCATGTTTCGCAGCGACTTGGACTCCGCTCCTGGAAGCGTTACTCAAGTGCGCGAGTGTGCCGCCTCTCTTATGCGTTTAGCCAAAAGTAGCGGTTCGGCTATTATTTTAGTTGGCCATGTTACTAAAGGAGGGGAGCTAGCCGGGCCGCGTGTGCTGGAGCATCTAGTCGATACGGTTTTAAGCTTCGAGAGCTATGGCTTGCACAACATTAGAGCGCTGCGCGGCATAAAAAATCGCTTTGGCAATACGCAAGAGACTGGCTTTTTCGCTATGGAGGCAGAAGGATTGCAATCTATTCCCGACGCTTCCTCGTTTTTCTTGGCTCAGCGAGCCCAAGATATTACCGGATCGCTGATTTTCCCTTCTTTGGAAGGTACGCGTCCTGTTTTGGTAGAGGTACAAGCTTTAGCTACAGACAGTTACTCCGCCCAGTTGGGAGCTCCGCCTACACGTCGTTCTGTAGGTGTAGATTTAAACCGCTTGGGCCTTTTGCTGGCCGTATTGCAAAAACGTCACCCGCAGCTGGGCATTGGTAAATGTGATGTCTACATAAATGTAGCTGGCGGCTTGCGCTTAAATGAACCTGCTTTGGATTTGCCTTTACTTTTAGCTATTGCTTCTAGCCGCGCCAATTTAGTTATTCCTCCCGATTGGGCTGCCTTAGGTGAAGTAGGGCTTGGGGGCGAAGTTCGCGCCGTCAGCGGTCTGGAAATTCGCCTTAATGAGTTGCACAAAATGGGCTTTCGCTGCTGTCTAGTACCAGCTCGTTCTCTCAATCTTAAATCGCATAATTTCCAAATTAACGCTAAAGGTTGTTTGCCTAAATCGCTCTCTTCTAAGCCCAGCCCTGAAAAAGTGCTTGAACCTACCGAAGAAGATCCCATCGGCCATCTCACTTTGGGCCCGCCCATAAATGATGACGCTTTCGATTTCACTCAGTTGGGAAAGAATCCACTATTTAAATCTGCTTCTCAATTGCCAATTCCTACTTCTTCAGCTCAAGAAACAACTACTTTGCCGGAAAGCTCTCTTGTTCTTAATGTAGATAAAACTAAATGTGATAATGCAGAAATAAGTAAAAATAAACTGCATAATAATGTAAAGTTACAAATTGTTCCTGTTGAAAATCT
Organism: Candidatus Bruticola papionis; assembly: GCA_002407045.1. Taxonomy (GTDB): domain Bacteria; phylum Vulcanimicrobiota; class Xenobia; order Xenobiales; family Xenobiaceae; genus Bruticola; species Bruticola papionis. The sequence continues at coordinate 58,670 of DHKB01000019.1, forward strand.
GCAGCAAGCTTTGCATATTCTCGGCATAAAAGGCGGTCGCATGAAGAATGAACGTTTCGAAAAGCAAAATCGTTCTTGAGTTCAGACAATATCGTTTGATAGTAAGAATAATAAGGGGCAATATTCGTGAAAGTTTTACATACATCTGACTGGCACTTGGGCATTGAATTTAATGAACAAAATCGTGACAAAGAATTTGAGCAATTTTTGGCTTGGTTGTTAGAGAAAATTAAGACTGAAGGCGTAGAGGCACTTTTAATTGCTGGTGATATTTTTGATACTTATCATCCTTCTGTAGCGGCACAAACTCTTTATTACAATTTCCTTGGCGATTTAAATAAGCAAACTACTTGTCGTCACGTAGTTATTACTTCAGGAAATCACGATTCAATTTCTTACTTGAATGCTGCTAAAAATATTTTGCGCGATCTCAACGTCTACATCGTTTCTGGTAAGCCGACCAATATGGAAGACGAGGTGTTGCTTTTAAAAGATGATGTAGAAGAGCCGCAGCTAATTGTTTGTGCCGTTCCTTATTTGCGTCGCGGTGATTTTAATATTGATAGCAAAAAATTGAGCGTAGAAGAAGAAAATGAAGAATTTTTGCGCTCTTACAGCCGTCATTACGCCGAAGTTAAGCAAATTGCTGAAGCTAAGCGAGCCGAGTTTTCAAAAGAAATTCCAGTTATTTACATGGGACATATGTATGTTTGCGGCAGCTGTTTTTGTGATAAGGAGCACGAATCTATTATTGGCAATTTGGAAGGTATTACCAATTTAGACATAGAGGATAGTGCCGATTATGTTGCTCTAGGCCATTTGCATATGCCTCAATCAGTTTTGCATAAAGACAATTGGCGTTACAGTGGCTCTCCTTTGCATTTTAGTAAGTCGGAAATAAAAGGCGGCTCTTCTGAGCATAGTTTAAAGTCTGTAGTTATTATCGATTTTGAAGGACGCCAAGCTAAACATATTGAGTTGGCTCAAGTTCCGGCTTTTCGTGACATTCGCATTTTACAAAGTAGCGACTCAGAAGAACTTAAGCAATCTTTGCATGATTTTATTAAAGAAAAACGCCCAATTTGGGTATTTATAGACTATAGCGGTAAGTATCAGGTTGGCTCCAATTTGTCTTCAGAGTTGCAAGAATTAGTTCGCGGTACCAAAGTTAAAATTTTAACTTTTAAGGACGAAGAGTGGAGCAAATTGGCGCTCCAATCCTACTCTTTGCAAAGTGAGCGCCAAGTGGAAGAAATAGGCGCGGCAGAAATTTTTCAGCAATTTATCGATAAAGAAGCCGCTAACGAAAGTGACGAGCTTAAAAGCTGGATGGAACAAACGTGCCTTGAACTCTTTGAAGAGGTAAAAAACAATCGTTATAGCGTTGAAGAATAAAAATATAATTGCTGAGGATTGAACTTAAATTTATGAATATCAAAAAATTAACTATTGAAAATATCAATTGTTTAGTCGGTAAGTGGGAGATAGACTTTGAACACTCCGATTTTGCTGGTCAAAAATTTTTCGCCATTATCGGCAATGTTGGTTCGGGAAAAAGTACAATTCTGGATTCTGTTTGTTTAGCTTTATATGGTCAAACTCCGCGTTGTGATTCTGGTCAGCCCATTGGAAACTTGGTAAATTCTAACAAAAAAAGTGGTCGAGTTGAAATTGTCTTTGCTATGGAAGGCCATACCTATTGTAGCTCCTGGTCTTGCACCAAAAATAAAAATCTCAAGACAGAGATGAATTTTTACGAAATAGCTCCAAATGGCGAGAAAATCGGAGTCCGCAGTGGTTTACGAGAAGTTTGCAACAAAAATGCTCAAATTTTGGGTATGGAATTTACTCAATTTACCCAATCAATTCTTTTAGCTCAGGGTGAATTTCGCAAATTTTTTGTAGCTGGTACCGACGAAAAAGCCGAATTATTAAGTAAAATTACTGGCAATGAGTTATATAAGCAATTGCCTGCTTTAGCATCTGATAAAAAGCGAGCACTTGAGCAAGAACTTGAAAATTTGCAAAATAATTCAGATTTTGTAGGTTTATTGGATGAAGCTACTGTTGAAGAGAAGCGTTGCCAGCAAGTAACTTGCGAAAAACAGAGAGCTGAACTTAAGAATGAGCTAGAAAAAATAGACCAGCAAATTAAACTTTTGACTTCTTGTGCAGAAACTAAAGAACATAGTCTTAAAGCTGAGCAAAAACTTGCCCAAGCTTTACAAGAACGTGAGATTTGGGCTTCTGAATCAATAAAATTAACTGACGGCGAGCGAGCTCAATTAGTAGAAAAATTGCACCTTCAATATTGTGTAAGGAAGGATGCACGCCAAAAAATCGACAGACAATGTGCAAATTTAAACGAGCAAATTAGGCAAACTGATAAAGCTTACCAAGGAGCTAGGCAAAATTGCGCCAATTGCCAAGTTGGAAATGACCAATGGGCAGAAATTTTGGCTGCGGCCGATAATATCTTTGAACTAGAAAAAAGCAAAATTCAACATTTAGAAAGTTTGCGTCAAACTTGGAAACAAAAAGATCAAGAAATAACCAATATTGAAAATGAGTTTAAAAGTAACGGAACGCAAGTTGAGAGCAAATTAAAAGAAGTTTCTGTCCTCAGGGAAAGCCTCGAACAAGTCGTTAGCAAAATTTGTCAGCAAATAGCTCAAAATTATCGACAAGCTGGCGCTATCTTGCAATATAGTTATAACGATTTGGCCGCAGCTATTAACGAGAAAACCGAACAGCAAAAGAAAATTGCCCAGTTAGAAGAAACAGTAAAAAGCATTTTAGGCGAGCGTACCAAACAAGAATTTGCCCAATTGGAAAGTTCCTTAGCTGATCAAGCTTCGGAATGGCACAAAAATTCAGAAAAGGCTAATATTTTATCTACTGAAATTGTTAATTTAAGTCAATATCTAGATATTTATCGGGATCGAGAGGCCAATTTGCAAAATAAATTGGTTTTCCAAAGAGAGCTCGAAGATCAATTAAAGGCAGCTCAGGAGCTCCATAAAACGGCAATTGCCAAATATGAAGCTGTTAAAGAAATAGACGAATTGTCTGGATATCGTTTAAAATTGCAAGCTGGCCATAGTTGTCCTTTATGCGGTTCTTTAGAACATCCTTACGCCGGTCAAATTGAAAAGACTTTGCAAGAACAGTTGCAAAAGGCTGAAGCTTCTAAAAATGAAAGCGAAGGAAAAGTGGCCGATCTGGAACAGAATCTAAAAGATCTTGCCAACCAAGAGTATCAGTTGCAAGCCGAATTATTAAGTTTAAAGCGTGACTACGACTCTACTTTATGCAAAATCAGTCAAATTTTAAGGATCGCTAAAGATAACGCGTTATCTGGGAGCGATAAGCTTATTTCTTCCGCTTTGGCCAAAATAGAAATAAGTGTGCATAATCTCACGGTTGAGAAGATTGTGGCTGAGCAGTTGCATGATGAAATTGGTATTCTATCCCAAGCAACTGCTTTTTGTTGCACTCAAGTCGAGCGCATTGCTCAAAAAGCTGCCCAAGATCTGACTAATTACAGAGAACTTAAGCAAAAATTGCAAAGTTTAGATAGCCAATTAAATTTAGGCAAGCAATTTTTGGAGCTTGGTGAGCAACTACAAGATATTATAAATTTGGCTGGCCCTAGCATTAACGAGGTTGATCTTTCTTTAATTAAACTTAAAGAAGATACTTTAGATCAAGTTAATCTCAATGAAGCAGATGAAGCGCTTGAGCGAAGCTTAAAAGACGTTGCTTCTTCAAAAGAAAAGTGCTACCAAACTACAAGCCAGATAGAGATCGCTGAAAATATCCGTTTAAATTTATTGCAAGTAATGGCCGAAAAAGAGCAGAACTTGGCCAAATTGAGGCAAGAAATACAACTTCTCAAAGAAAATGGTGAAGTTTTAGCGTCTGAATCGGAAAAGAGCTGGCAAAAGTTAGAGCAATTGTGGCAAGAGCAAGAAACTACCGAGAGAGAAGCTATCAAAAAGTTACGTAGAACTGGAAATAGAGTCTCGGCCAACTTATTTAGCGAAGCTAATAAGAAATTTAAAGAGCGGCAAGCTGGCTGGGAAAGAGCTGTTCGAGATAGTCAACTTAAAAGTGTCGACCTTGAAGCTAAATTAAACAGTTTGCAAGAGCAATTGCAAAAAGCTGAAGTTGAACGACAAAGAGCTGAAAAAGATTATGCTACAGATAGACAAGCTTTTTACGATAAGCTTCAGGAATTACATTTTGTTGACGAAAATGATTGGCAAGCCAAATACTTAAGTGCTGAAGAACTGGCTCAGTTGCGTCGTCAAAAAACGGATCTTGATAGCAATATTAAGAGCGCTGAGGATGCATATGCAAATGCTCAGGCCAAATTTGAGGAAGCCAAAACAAAAGCCGAGGCTTGTCAATTTAGCCAAAAAGAATTGTGTGAACGCAGAGATAGCATCAATGCTGAAAATGATAAAGTTTCCGAGCAAATAGGGCAGTTGAGTGAAATTTTGCAAAAACATGACCAAGCTGCTTTGCATGTAAAAGAGTCGGAGCCCTTGCGCCGTCAGAAAGAAGAGGAAGTGCGCAAGTGGCGAGCCTTAACTGAAGTTTTGGGAGATAAAAAAGGCAAAAAATTTAATAAGTTTGTACAAGGTTTGACCTTCCGTTTACTTTTAGGGCGAACCAACGAACGTTTGCGCAATTTAACTGATAGATATGAGCTAGCTATAAAAACTAAAAGCAATGCTGTCAAGGAAAAGGCTAGTAGTGAGTCTGAAGGTGATAAAGACGCCAAAAGCGAGCTTAACTTGGAATTTTCTGTTATCGATAAATACCAATCTACAACTAGAGATTCGCGCAATCTTTCCGGCGGTGAATCATTTTTGGTAAGTTTGGCTATGGCTCTGGCGCTTTCCGATTTGGCCAGTCAACGGCGCGATATAAATTCGCTGTTCTTAGATGAAGGTTTTGGTACCTTAGACTCCGAGACTTTGGGCGTTGTTTTGCGAGCTTTAACAGCTTTGGGACGTCAAGATAAAATGATTGGTGTAGTTTCTCACGTAGCGGAAGTTAGTGAAAGTATCCCCGCTCAGTTGGAATTGAAAAGAAATGGCGACGGCACCAGTAAAATAATTGGCCATTATGTGCAAGTAAACGAAATTTGCGTGGCTGGTAAGACATCTTCAAAAGCCAAATAGAGTTGTATTTGAGTAGCCGGTTTTCTCCTTATTCGGCGCTGCTCTTGGGGGAGAAGCGGCGCCATTTTTCTAGGGCGAAAAATATTTAGCCCTTGCTCAGAAAAAGTCTTCGTTGTAGACTAGGCTCACCGTGTCTTGGAATTTAATTAAACGATCTGATCAATACAAAGCTCAAGAGACCATTTTAATGCGTTCGACTGCAGGTGGGGACGTCAGAATCGCCTTGGGCTATCCTAATACCTACGAAGTGGGCATGTCCAACTTGGGTATGCAAGTTGTCTATTCTATACTCAACAGTATACCTGGTGTGGTTTGTGAGCGCTTCTTCTTACCTTCCGAAGAGGATATCGAGCTTTATAAACGCAATGGCCGTAGGCTTTTTACTTTGGAAAGTCAACGTCCTGTCAGCGAATTTCAAATAGTGGCTTTTACTATTGCCTTTGAGCCCGACTTTGTAAATATCGCTAAAATTTTTGATCTGGCTGGCTTGCCTTTTACTGCTGAAGAGAGGGCACAGCATGAAAATTGCCCTTTGATTTTGGCTGGCGGAGCTATTTCTCTTTTAAATCCTGAACCAGTTGCCGATTTTATCGATATTTTTTGTCTTGGTGAAGCCGAACACTTTTTGCCTCAATTTATAGATACTTATCGTCAATGGCAAAAAGAAGAGTGCTCCAGAGGCTGTCTTTTGGAGCGTTTAGCCTCATTGCGTGGCGCCTATATACCTTCTTTGTGGCATGATTATTATGATGATCAGGGCCATTTTGTCTGCTGTGAGCCACGTGAAGGTGCTCCGGAGAATACTATCGAGCGCTTACATTTGTCAGCTTCAGAATATGGAGAGGATTGCCCTCATTCTCAGATTCTTACTGAAAATACCGAGCTTGGCTACTCCGGTTTGGTGGAAATTTCCCGAGGCTGCGCCTTTAACTGTCGCTTTTGTACTGTAGGTTTTTCTTATCCTAAGATACGCTGGAAGCCTTTGGACAAAATTTTAGAAGCCATAGAAGAACTTGGCCAATATACCAATAAAGTAGGGCTTATTTCAGCTACTGCCGGTACTTATCCGCACATAGATGCGCTTTGCCAATATATTATCGGTAAAAAAATGGCCGTAGCTTTTTCATCTTTGCGCGTAGATAGCTTGCCCGATTCTATGTTGCAAGCTCTAGTTTCTGGTGGCTCTAAAACTATCACTTTGGCTCCAGAAGTTGGCTCCGACGCCTTGCGCAAAGTGGCTAATAAACGCTTTACCGACGCTCAATATTTAGCTACTGCAGAAAGGGCTTTCGCCGCTGGTGTTGTCAATTTGCGCATGTATTCTATGGTCGGTTTGCCTGGCGAACGTGAAGAACATTTGCAAGCTCTAATCGATTTGGCAGCTGACACTAGAAAATTACAGATAAAAATGGGCAGAGGCGGCGGCCATATTACTCTTTCTACAGGTCAGCTTATTCCCAAGCCATTTACGCCTTTCCAGTGGAATAGCGTCTTGGAAAAGGGCAAAGCAGCCAAATCTATACACTATCTTGAACGTGGCGTAAAGCGTATAGGCGGTGTCGAATTTTCCGGGGAGTCGCCTAAACAAGCTATGATTCAAGCCTTATTGGCTAGAGGCGATCGGCGTTTCTCCAAAGTTATAGCTAGAGTTTATCGCGAACCTTCTTTTAGCGCTTGGCTCAAAGCTTGTGCGGAAGAGGGTATCGATTACAAGTATGAATTGTATCGCGAGCGTTCCGTAAAAGATGAAGTTTTACCTTGGAGTCATTTAACTCCAGTTGGCAGCTTAGAGCGTTTGCGTCGCGATGAAGAGCTTACTAGACGTACAGTGGAGTCACTTTAATATCACTAATAAATTCCGATCTCAGAAGAAGGAAAAGTATGTATACAATAATTTCTCGTCGGTGTGAGGCTATGCCCTCCCAATACATATGTATCTCCCAATTTAATGACGTTTATCGGGAATTACTGGGAGCTAATCCTAAGCAAGCTGAACTTAATACTGTGAAAATGCGCAAAGAGCGCCTCTCTATGGAAGCTTCCGAGCCGCAGAGCCGATTTGAGCCCTTTGAGCTTAGTTATATAACTTTTCCCAACATAAAAGTACCTCACGCCGTTTCCACACGGCGCGGAGGAGTTAGCAAGGGAGCTTATCAAGGGCTAAATATTGGCTTTACAACTGAAGACAATCCCGACGACGTCGAAGAAAACAGAAGACGCTTTGCGGCAGCTTCCGGCGTGCCTTTGGCTGCAGTATTGACTATGGTGCATGGTATAGAAGTTGTACGTGTAAATGGGCCAATTAACAGTCTCACTTTGGGAGATGCTTGCATTACCGACAGGGTGAGTCAGCCGATGATGATTACTACCGCCGACTGTGTGCCTGTGATCTTATACGATCCTATTCATAAAGCTGTCGGTTTGGCTCATGCTGGCTGGCGTGGTACGGTAGAACGCATTGCCAAAGTTACGGTTGAAAGTATGGCTCAGCAATTTGGTAGCGATCCTGAACAATTGCAAGTAGGTATAGGCCCTTCTATAGCTCCTTGTTGCTTTGAAGTTGGCCAAGATGTGGCTCAACAGTTCTGCGAATCGTTCTCCAATAGTCCATATGGGAAGGATATTGCCTTATTTGAGCGAAAAAGCGGGAGCGTCAGTCGTCATGTCGATCTGTGGTTAGCCAATTTGGTCGCTTTGCGAGAAGCTGGCGTAAAGGCTGAAAATATTTGCCTCAGCAACGTTTGTTCTGTTTGCCAAGAGAGCTTGTGTTTCTCTTATAGGCGTGATAAGCGGATAACTGGACGCATGGCTTCGGCCATTATGCTAGTTTAGCTTATCAATTTTGGCTTAGCAGAGCTTTTGTTTGTTGGCAGAGGCATTTTTTATAGGGCGAAGTGGACAACGCCAAATAGGAATTGCGGTTCCCTCAAGCTGCTTATCGTATTGTTGGTAGGCAGCAGTTCACGTTTATTTATATAAAAAATCCGGTTCTGCTGTAATGTATCTCTGTGGGAGGAGCATAAATATATGGCTAAAGAGTTAATCCTGGTTGTTGATGATGAGGCCAACATTGTCTCGCTCTTGAGATATAACTTAGAACAGCAAGGCTTTGAAGTTATTTGCGCCAGTGATGGCAATGAAGCTATCGCTCTAGCTCGTCGTGAACATCCAGATCTTATTCTATTAGACGTGATGCTTCCCGACCGTTCTGGCATTGATGTTACCCGCACCATACGCAAAGAGAGCAAAACTCCTATTATTATGGTGACGGCTAAAGTTGAAGAAATAGATAAAGTGCTGGGTTTAGAAATGGGCGCCGATGACTATGTTTCCAAGCCATTTTCGCCTCGTGAGCTTATTGCTCGTATTAAAGCTGTATTGCGTCGCACTTCCGATCATTCTGAAGAGAAAGACGAAATTACTTTCGATAAGCTCAGTATCAATCTAGTTAAACACGAAGTGCGTAAAAATGGTCAGATCGTAGAATTGAAGCCTAAAGAGTTCGACTTATTGCGCTTGATGGCTACTAATCCTGGCAAGGTCTATACTCGCGACTTCTTGCTTGAGCAACTTTGGGGCTACGACTACTTGGGAGATACTCGCACGGTAGATGTGCACATGCGCCGTCTGCGCCAGAAAATTGAGGATGATCCTTCCAATCCCAAACAGCTTAAAACCGTTCATGGTATTGGCTACAAATTCCAACACGACGATAATGAAGATTAAAGGATTCGTCGTATAAATTTTTTGACTGAGAGAATATAATGCTTTATGCCTCCTCGCGTTGAAGGACAGTTATCCGAAGCTTTAATTAAAGGCTCGGAAGATGGTATTTTAGGGGTGGATCGCTCTGGATCCGTACGTATTTTCAACGGTGCCATGGGAGAGATTTTTTCTATTAGCCCCACTGAGGCTATTGGCAAAAATGTGTGGGATATTTTACCTAAGTGTGAATTTTCTAGAGCTCTCCTCGCTCAGATAAAAGACAGCAATCCTGAGCCTATCCAGCGCTTGATGCTTTTTCCCAACGAGCGTATGTTCTCTGTAAAAATGATGGCTGTGCGTTCTGATCGCGGTCGCAATTTGGGAGCTTATGCTTCTTTACGCGATGTTTCCGGCATGCAAAAAATAGAGCGTAGCCTAGACGACGTCTTTACTAGCTTAACTCGTGAGATTTCTGTCCCTCTCACTACTATTAAGGGCTTTGTGGAAACTCTCTTAGAAGGCGCCTATTTAGATGCGCAAGTTACTCGCAAGTTTTTGCAAATTATCAATGGGGAAGCCAACAATTTGGTACGCTTGGTTATGTCTTTAGATTCAGTAGTTAAAGACAAAGATAGCCAGCCAATTATGAGTCGCTTCCGTTTGGAAAATTTAATTCAAGAGTGCATAGCTACTTTCGATCCTGTAGCTGCCAACAAGAAAGTTTCTTTTAAGATCAGCATTTCTGATGATTTACCTTGGATTACCGCCGATCCCAGATTGTTGCGTCAAGTTTTTGTCAATATTTTAGATAACGCAGTCCGTTTTACTGGAGTAAAAGGCGGCGGTCTGGTTGATATAAATGTTGATATTAAAAATCGTGAATTTATTGTAACTATTAAAGATAATGGAGTAGGCATTTCCGAGGCTGATTTGCCCCATATTTTCGAGCGCTTTTTCCGCGGTTCGGGCTCAGAAACAGCCAACTTAGGAGGCGCTGGGTTGGGCTTAAGCGTAGCTGAAGGCATAGTGAAAGCCCATCATGGTTGTATTTCCGTCAGCAGTTCTAAGGGCGAAGGTAGCACCTTTACGGTTGTTTTGCCTGTGCGCTGTGGTGAGCCCACTTAGTGCTTGGGTATTTTTTTCGCCTTAGTTGAAGCATTTAACTGGGCAGGTTTTTTGCCGTCTTAATTTGAATCTACTCGGCGCAAAGACGCGGAGGCTCTTCACTTTTGGGCGGAGATAAATCAATAAGTGATAGCTTCTGGATCTAATTTTTTTTATTGGAGCAGCTTATTGAGATGAGCGACGCAGCAGTCCTTGACAAAAAAGGCAGTGCACCCTTCCAATATCGTTGGTTCGCCTTTGGTGACCTAAACGGTTTCTTTGGCGTCATGTTTGATAACATGACCGTGCTGGCCTTCTTGGCTTATATTCTAACTAGCATTTTTGAAATGCCAGCGGATATTGTCTATACTAGAATTTTCCCCGGTACGGCTTTTGGCGTATTGGTTGGCGACTTAGTTTATACTTGGCTAGCTTTCAAACAAGCTAAACGTCAAAATAAAGACGTAACGGCTATGCCTTTGGGCTTGGATACACCTTCCACTATAGGTATAGCTTTTACTATTTTAGGGCCGGCTTTCGTTGGCTATAAGGCCGCAGGTTTGGAGCCCAGCGCTGCCGCTTTGCAAACTTGGTATGTCGGTATGGCTGCCATGTTCTATTGCGGTTTATTTAAAGTAGCTTGCGCTTTCTTCGGCAACTGGTTGAGCAAAGTTATCCCCGCTGCTGGTTTAATGGGCTCTTTGGCTGGTGTTGGTATTGCCCTTTTGGGTGTAGTGCCGATTATCGAGATTATGAATGCTCCCTTAGTTGGTTTAGTGGCTATGGGCTTGGTCTTCTACAACATGGTAGCCAAGATCCGCTTACCCTTCAATGCCCCTGGCGTGCTTATCTCCGTTATTTTGGGCACCATTTTGTACTATGCTTTTGGTCCTGTAGGCTTAGCTGGCCAGCAATTCCAAACTCCCAGTGCTGTGGCTATTGGCTTTAGTTTACCTCTGCCTACTTTAGGTTTTATTGCTGGTTTGGCTGATGCTGTCAATTATTTACCAGTAATTATTCCTTTTGCCATTTTGACAGTTGTCGGTGGTATTAACGTCACCGAAAGCGCCCGTTTAGCCGGTGACAATTACGACACTAGAGAAATTCTGTTAGTTGACGCTTGCTCTACCATTTTTGCCGGCCTTTGTGGTGCTGTGGCTCAAACTACTCCTTATATCGGTCAACCCGCTTTCAAAAAGATGGGTTGCCGTTCCGGTTATACCGTTTTAACTGGTGTGGTAGTTGGCTTATGCGGTATGTTAGGCATTATCCAATTTATTGTGGATGCTATTCCTACCGCCGCTTTGGCTCCTATCCTTTGCTTTGTCGGCTTGGAAATTGTTTCTCAGGCTTTCGCTTGCTGCCCGCAAGCTCACTTCCCGGCTGTGGCCTTTGCCTTCATTCCCAATATCGCCCGAGTTATGGCCATTAAGGGCGACTACAACAACTTTGAAGGTTTGTTGACTACCTTGGCCAACGAGCCTAGCCGTTACTTAAGTGAAAAGCTGCTTATCCCGGCTTTAGGCAACGGTTTTATCCTCACAGCCATGCTTTGGGGTGCTTTCTTTGCCTTCATGATCGACCGTAAATTGAGAAAGTGTTCGCTTTTCCTCTTCATTTTAGCTGTACTTTCTTTCTTCGGAGTTATCCATTCCGTCAACCCTAGCGGTTTCATGTACTTACCTTGGCATTTGCCCGAAATTGCTCAAGCTGTACCTTACCAGTTCGCTTTGGGCTACTTCATTTTAGGCGTAGTAATATTGGCTCTCTCTTTCACTAAAGAAAGCCATCTTTCTACCGAAGTAGAGGAAGAAACTGCCGCTTTAGAAACTCCCTCCGAAGCTGTAGCTGAAGCCGAAGAAGCTAAAGTAGATGCTGTAAAAGCTGAAGCGGCTCCCGCTAAAGCTTAAAGTTTTAGCTTAAAGCCAGCTATAAAGCGTTTGTATTTTGTTATCAAGATACAAGCGCTTTTTTATTGCTATCTATTAACTTACATGAAAACGTTTGGGAAAAAGTTTATTGTACAAAAATGTAAGTGAGTCGAAGAGCATGAAAAATGCCAGGGGATAGCTTATAAAATAGACTTAAGTGAGCTTTATAGCAAGTATCGTATTGAGGAAGAAGACGTCGAAAAATACGGCCTTGAACATCTAGTTTCTGGTGGGTACAAAAAGCGCTCTACTTAACTCGCGTATTTAGCGTATGTTTGCGCTTTGTATTATTGGGCTTGTAGTTTTTCAGCTTAGAGACGCAGATTATGTACGGCCCGCCTGTTAGCTATGTGGTGCTAGCTTCATTTTTTACTATATCTACGCTCCGGCTTCACTGGCCTTGCGGCCAGAGGCCTGCGCTACCGATAT
>DHKB01000042.1:0-3602 GCA_002407045.1 Candidatus Bruticola papionis
AGACAAACAATTAAGCGACATAAAAGCCGTGCAAACGCTTTCCCGCTTAAATAGAGCTCATCCGCAAAAATTCGATACTTTTGTGCTCGATTTTGCTAACGATGCCAAAACCATAGAAGAAGCTTTTTCCGCTTACTATCGCACGACCATTCTTTCCGGAGAAACCGATCCTAATAAGCTTAACGACTTAGTAAGCGAAATGGAAAATCACCAAGTTTACACCCAAAGCCAAATAAATTTACTGGTAGACTTGTATTTACATAAAGCCAACCGCAACCAGCTTGATCCTATTTTGGATAATTGTGCCGCCAACTATAAAGACTTAGATAGAGAAGATCAAGTTAAATTTAAGAGTGCCGCCAAATCATTTGTCAGGACTTACAGTTTTTTAGGAGCCATTATGCCCTACGGCAGCCCTGAGTGGGAAAAGCTCTCTATTTTCTTAACTTTACTTTTACCCAAGTTGCCAGCGCCTTTAGAAGACGATCTTACTGCCGGTATTTTGCAAGCTATAGATTTAGATAGTTACAGGATCCAGGCCCAAAGCATGATGTCTATCCGCTTAGAAGATGCCAACGCCGAAATAAATCCAGTTCCAGTAGGCCAAGCCATGCAACCTAAAGAAGCTGAACTAGATCCTTTAACAGCTATTTTAGAGGAATTTAACAGCTTTTTTGGCAATATCGATTGGCAAGACAAAGACAACATAAAGCAACAGATCTCCACTTTGCCTCAAGCTGTAGCCCAAAACCAAAACTACAAAAATGCAGCCAAAAATTCCGATAAAGAAAATGCCAAAATGGAAAGCGACAAAGCCTTAGATGAAGCTATCCTGGCTAGATTTAGCGACTGGTACGAACTATTTGACCAGTTCCAGAGCAACGCTAGCTTCAAGGAATGGCTTAGCAATATGGTATTTAAAGCTACCTATAGCAAACTAAGAGGCAACCGCCCAGTTTGCTAAAATCCGTACTGCGGTATCGTTACCTAAGTTTAATTACACCATCACCTGTTTTAATTTAGTCATTTAAAGCTAAAATGACTAAATTAAAACTATTGATGACTAAACTGAAATGGTATACTAAAGCCCAGCCAAAATATAAATGCGGTGCGGAAGTATGCCAAACTATAACTTTGAAGCCAACTATAGAACCTTATTGCAACCAGATATTGTCTCTTTGTTGCTAACTATTCGCGAATACAAGGGCGAGCAAAATCTATTTATTGAAGCTCAAGCCGACACTTTGGCTAAACTGGTCGAAGTTGCCAAGATTCAAAGTACGGAAGCTTCCAACAAAATTGAGGGTATTTACACTGCCAACGAGCGTTTGCAAGAGCTTATGGCCGAAAAGACTGCTCCCAAAACGCGCAGCGAACAAGAGATCGCCGGCTATCGCGACGTGCTAAACACTATCCACGAAAGCCACGATTATATACCGATTAAGCCTTCTATTTTGCTGCAATTACACCGCGACTTATACAAATTTTCCGCTAGTGCTGGCGGAAAATTTAAAGCTGTCGATAACCAAATCGCTGAAGTAGACAGCCAAGGCAATAAAAAGCTGCGTTTTCAGCCTGTAGCCGCTTGGGAAACTGCTGAAAATGTAGAAGTTCTGTGCGCTTCTTTCAATGACGCTTTGCAAAATAGCCAGCTCGATCCCCTACTTTTAATTCCTATGTTTATTTTGGATTTTCTTTGTATCCATCCTTTCCAAGACGGCAATGGACGTATGAGCCGCTTACTGACGCTGCTTTTACTTTACCGCGCCGGTTATATTGTGGGAAAATATATCAGCATTGAAAAATTGATTGAACAAAGCAAAGAAACTTACTACGAAAGCTTGCAAGCCAGCTCTGTCGGTTGGCATGATAGCCAAAATGATTACGCTCCTTTTGTACGTTATATGCTAGGAGTTATAGTCGCAGCTTATAAAGAATTTGCTTCGCGAGTAAAAATTCTCACAGTTAGCGGCCTAACTAAAGCTGAACGCTTAACTACCATTATTAAAGAAAATTTAGGCCCTATAACTAAAGCCGAGCTGGCTAAAAAATGTCCAGATATAAGCTCAACTACTATTCAACGCACTTTGGCCGAATTGCTCAAAGGAAATAAAATACGCAAACTTAGCGGCGGTCGCTACACTGCTTATGTGTGGTACGGTGACTAAGTCAGACATGCACTCGAGGCTATTTTCGCTCTTTTCGTTGACTGACTAAACAGTTAATGATAATCTACCCCCAGGAAAGATTTATTTATTATGTTTAGTCAGTATTCATCACCATCTAAATATGTGTTAGCTGTGGCTGTTTTGGCTTGTTTATTCAGCCCAAGTGCTGCTTTGGCCGAAAAGAAACCGAGCAGCGCGGCGGTGCCGGAAGTAATAAAAGCTGCTCAAAAAAAATACGGTATGCCTAGCGCCACTAAGCCTACTCCGGCTGCCGTGCCGCAAATTACTTCTTTAACAGATCTAGTGAATTTACAGCGCCAGTCTTGCTCTTGGGCTTGCGTTACTAGCACTTTTTATGATTATCGCTCAGTCTCTATGTATCGTCGCCGCGCTGGTTTGCACTTGGGTTACGATATTGCCATGCAAGCCGGAACTGCCGCTCGCGCCGGTTGGCCCGGCACAGTCGTTTCTATTGCTCCTTGGGCAGACGGAGAATGGGGCGTAACTGTAGCCTCCTCCAACGGCATAGAAGTTACTTACGGCCACATAGTGCCGGTAGCTAGGCTGGGCCAGGTTATCAATGTGGGCGATACAGTGGGAACTATTGCCGTCAACCATGTCGACGTAAAAATGCGCGGCGCTGACGGAGCTTATATTCCCTTTGGCGAAAAAGATAAACAAGCGGTTATGGCTGGAGCTTTGCAAGTACAACCTGTCACCAGCCGCGAACAACTTATGGTTGCTTGGCTGAGCGCTTACAACAATGAAGAGACCGTCAAAGAAGAAGTTGAAGCTAGGGCTAGAGAAAATAAGCTCGACCAAATCGAAAGAAAAAAACTTGAAGAGCGCTATACAGAGAAGCGGTTGGCTTTGCGCAATATGGAAAAATATTTCGAGGACGGCTTAGTTTCGCGTCGCGAAGTAGAACAGACGCGCCGCAACTTAGAAAATACTCGTCGCGATTTGCTTAAAGTCAAAACTTCACAAAAAGAAAATCCGAGCCGAATCAAAAAATTGCAAAAGCAGCTCGATCTTTGTCATAAACGCACGCTTAAAGCTCAACAAGAAGCACAAAAGCGCGGCTTGAGCTGGCAAGATGTGCAAAATTTTGTCAATAATTTGGTAGCGAAAGACCAAAATTTAAGCAAAACTGTAAAAAACTACAAAAAAGACAAGCAAGATGCTTATATTCAGGAGCTTTTGCAAGTGAAGAGCGAGCTTAGCCAATGTGAGCGCACTTTAAGTAGCCAAGAGGAATTGTTTGAAGTCGGCGGCTTACCTCAAAAAGAGATCGACGCTACTCGCCAAAGGCAAAAAGCTTTACAACAGCGCTTAAAGGAATTGCAAAGCAAAAATAAATAGCGCCTCTGTATGTTAAGTTTAAGGCCTGTTTATAAGCCGGTTATAGCCATCCTCGAAAACATCGCTGACGCG
>DHKB01000042.1:3640-3808 GCA_002407045.1 Candidatus Bruticola papionis
AAAGTTTTCTCCGGTGGTATAACCGGCGTTTTTTATGGCCTTAAACTTCACAATTAGGCTATTTTGTAGCCTGTTTATAAGCCGGTTACAGCTATCCTCATATAGTGCAACAAAACAAGTTTACGCTGGCACAGCGTCTGTTAGTTCGTAGTTTTTAACCAACAGGCG
>DHKB01000027.1 GCA_002407045.1 Candidatus Bruticola papionis
TGCCGCTCCCGCTCAGTCTGCTGTTCCTGCTCAGACCGCTGCTCCCGCTCAGTCTGCCGCTCCTGCTCAGTCTGCCGCTCCTGCTCAGTCTGCTGCTCCTGCCGAAGAGGCTCCTCTTCCTAAGTCTGTATTCTAAATATTTACAGCTTTAATAGCTTCTAATGCCCTTCCGCTTTTTTAAGCGGTGGGGCGTTTTTTTAGCCTTCAAAGCTTAACTTTATTCCGCAGGATCAGCAAAGTAGACGTAGAACAAACAAGGCCACTTTGGTGTATATGGAACTTTAGACAGCTTTTGCTAAGCGTCTAGTTTCACTTCAAGCGCCAGGGGCAAATTTGCTGTAAAAAGGTTGTTGTCAATATGCAAAAGCGAGAAGAACCTAAACTTGCTTCCGTAATTTTAGCGGCAGGCAAAGGTACCAGAATGAAATCGGACTTGGCCAAAGTACTCCATCCGGTTTTGGGCAGGCCTGTTATTTACAGGGTTCTTCAGGCTTTAGAAGGCGTCAATTGCTCTGAGAATATTGTAGTAGTAGGCCATCAAGCCGAGCAAGTTCAGGCTTTTTGTCAAGAACATTTTTCTAATTGTTCTTTTGCCGAGCAAGCTGTACAACATGGCAGTGGTCACGCAGCTCAAATGGCTTTACCTCAGCTGGCCGATTTTGAAGGTTACGTTTTAATCTTAAACGGCGATATGACTTTGCTCGATACCAAGATTTTAGAGAAAGTCATCAACACGGCTATAGAAAATGATTATGCTTTGACGTTGCTCACGGCCAACTCAGCCGAACATCGCGACTTCGGCCGCATTATTCGCGGCGCTGACGGTTGTGTCAAATGCATTACTGAAGCCAAAGATTGCACTCCAGAAGAATATGCCGTTACCGAAGTAAATATCGGCGCCTATTGTGCTAAAGCGGAATTTTTGCGTCGCTTCTTACCTCAGCTTACTCCCAACAATGCTCAAGGCGAACTTTATCTAACCGATCTAGTTAGTTTGGGCAGTGCCGCCGGTGAGAAGATCGGTGCTGTCGTAGATGATGTAGTCTATGCTTTAGGCGTCAACACTCGCGCCGACTTAGCCAAAGCTGCCGCTTTGTTGAAAGAGCGCAAATTGCAAGAGCTCATGATTAACGGCGTCAGCATTATCGATCCTCAGTCCACTTGGATCGAAGATCAAGTACAAATCGGTCGTGACAGCGAAATTTGGCCTGGCACAGTTTTGCAAGGCGCCACTTCTATCGGCCAAGGATGCAAAATCGGCCCTAATACACAAATTACCGACAGTACAATTGGTGATAATAGCGCCGTGCTCCACTCAGTGCTCAACCAAGCTACCGTCGGCAACAGCGTGAATATTGGCCCCTTTGCTTACTTACGCCCTCAAGCTAATATTGCCGATCGCGCCAAAGTAGGCGACTTCGTAGAAATTAAAAATGCCAATATCGGCGAAGGGACTAAGGTTCCTCACCTTACCTATGTAGGCGACGCCGATGTAGGCAGCGGCACTAATATTGGCTGCGGTACTATTACGTGCAATTACGATGGTAAGGCCAAACACCGCACCGTGATCGGCGACCATGTCTTTATTGGCTCCAATTCAAGTTTAGTTGCTCCTGTAACCGTCGGTAACGGCGCCAAAACTGGCGCAGGTACGGTGGTTATTCGCGATGTGCCTGAAAATAGTGTAGTAGTCGGTGTTCCGGCTCGCCCTATCAGTCAGCGCTAAAAATCTAGGGAAAGCGAAGAATTAGTTATGAGCGAAATTAACGATCCTAACATCTCCGAACTCACAGCCTCTGAAAATATGGATGCTATTCCTTTAGATTCTGTATTCCAGCCTACTCACCACGTAAAGCTATTTCACGGCAATTCCAATCCTGGTTTGGCCAAAGCAGTAGCCGATTATTTGCAAATTCCTTTAGGCAAAGCTATGGTAACAACTTTCGCCAATAAAGAAATTCGCGAAAAGATCGAAGAAAACGTACGCGGTGCCAGAGTGTTTGTCATTCAGCCTACTTGCGGCAACGTCAATGATACGCTCATGGAGTTGCTGATTATGATTGACGCTCTCAAGAGAGCTTCTGCTCATCAGATTTGCGCCGTTATTCCCTACTACGGCTACGCCAAACAAGAGAAGAAAACTTCTGGACGCGAGCCCATTACAGCCAAGTTGGTAGCCAATCTTATTACCACAGCCGGCGCCGATCGCATCATCACTTGCGATTTGCATGCCGCCGCTATCCAAGGATTCTTCGATATTCCCGTCGACAATTTGAGTGCTTTGCCAATTATCGCCGAGCATTATTTAAAGAAAAATATTCCTAAGAAGAATTTAGTTGTTGTTTCTCCCGATGCCGGTGGCGTAGCTAGAGCTACAAAATTAGCCGAGCGTTTGGGAGCCAAATTGGCGATCATTTTCAAGCGTCGTCCCGAGCCAGATAAACTCGATGTTATCGATATTGTAGGCGATATTAAGGGTAAAACTTGCATTGTGGTAGATGATATGATTTCTACCGGCGGCACTTTAGTAAAAGGTGTAGAAACCTTAATTGAGCACGGCGCCAAAAAAGTTTACACTGCAGCGACTCACGCCATTTTTGCCGAGAACGCAGTGCAAATTATCAAAGATTCTCCTATTGAAGAATTGATTGTCACCGATACTATTCCCATTTCCGAAGAAGCTAAGAGTATGGACAAATTGAAAGTTTTGTCTTTGGCTCCGCTCTTAGGAGAGACAATCCGCAGAACTCACTTTAATTTGTCGGTCAGCGAACTTTTCGTCTAGTTCAATTGCCCGATAAGAAACTAAAATCGTAAGAAAAATGTAATAGACCCGCGCTTTGCCGTCCGGCCTTCTATCTTGACATGCCTAATAAAAAAAGATAGAATAGTCGGGCAATTTATCCTGGCAGCCGTGTATTTTAAATAATGCGGCGCTAAGTAAAGGATAAGCGAGTATTCGATCTTTTCCTCTTCCTGAATTTTGCGGAAAAGATCTTCGCGGGTACCGAGGAGGAATATATGTCCCAGGTTAAGCTGGAAGCGAAAGTTCGTAAAGAGACCGGTAAGGGTGTTGCCAGACGTTTGCGCCGTGAAGGTCGTATACCTGCCGTGTTGTACGGTCATCACCTCGAAGAGCCGATTATCCTTGATGTAAACTCAAAAGACACTGAGAAAATTCTTCAAACCGTAGGTAAGACTGCTATCATCAATTTGACCTTCGGCGAAGAGGGCGTCCAGGATCAGTTAGCTATGTTGGCCGACTATTCTCGCGATGTATTCGGCACCTGCCTCTTACATGTAGACTTCAAGCAAGTTCGCATGGATGAGAAAGTTACCGCTTCCGTTCCCGTAGTATTGGTAGGCGAAGCTGCCGGCGTAAAAGAAGGCGGCGTTGTTGAGCAAATGCTCCACGAAATTGAAATCGAGAGCTTACCTCTGTCTATTCCCGCTCATATCGAAGTTGATATCAGCGGCTTAGGCCTTGGTCACCACCTCACTGTCGCTCAGATCGTTTGCCCCGAAGGCGTAGAGATTAAAGCTGATCCTTCCGAAACCATCGTAAGCATTGCTATTCCTAGAGCAGTAGCCGAGTCCACCGAGACTGAAGAGACTGCCGCCACTACTGAAGAGCAGCCTGCTGCTGGTGACGCCGAATAAGGTTATAGGCTTTGTATAAAGCGCAAGTTTCTAGAGAGCACTTAGCTGCGGGAGATTAAAGAATTGAACGCTGCTAGTGCTTTTTTAATTGTTGGTTTAGGCAATCCCGGAGCCGAATATAAAAATACGCGCCACAATATGGGTTTTAGGGCTGTAGATCTTTTTGCTCAAGAGCACAAATTAGAATTTACACGCAAAACCAAACTTTATTTAGGTGCATCTGGCACTATAGGCTCTACCGATGTTTTCATCATCAAGCCTCGTACTTATATGAACCTTTCCGGAAACGCCGTTCTCTCTATGTGCACCAGTTACGGCTTTAAACCGCACCAAATTATTGTCGTTTCTGATGACTTCTGTCTGCCCTTGGGCCGTTTGCGCATTCGCAAAAGCGGAGGTAGCGGAGGCCACAATGGCTTAAATAATATTATCGCTTGCTTAGGAGCCAACGACTTTATCAGAGTCCGTTTAGGCATAGGTTCTTCCCCTGCTGGTGAAGATCCCATCAATTTCGTCTTAGGCACTTTTAAGCCCGAAGAATACGAGCCTATCAACAAGCTTTTGCAACAAGCTTCCGAAGCTATCTCCTATATAATAGAGTGTGGCCCCGAAGCTGCTATGAATAAATTTAACGGTCAAGCTTAAAACATGTCCGCAGCTTCTCCAAGCGCGGGTCGCCCGTTTCACATAAAAAGTGCCTGTACAGATAAAAGCTTCTGTACAGGCACTTTTTTATGTTAGCGCCACCGCCACTTTTTCCCCCACCAGGCGGCGGCGCTCTATGCCGGCCCCAACCGCACTAACGGATAAAGTTGGTGCGCTTAAAAGGCTCAATTTCTGGCAAAGGCTCTTTGGCTGCGGCTATACTTTTAAGCATCCAGGCCATGTTGTAGCCTAAGGTGCGCATAGTCTGTAAACCTTCCTCATCTTGGGCCACATCGTCGGCCTGAGAACCGTGCACGCCGTTCCAATATTGTGACGACACAATAGGCATACGGTTAATAGTAAAATATTTATTTAAACGATCAAAGGTAGTCGTCACACCGCCACGGCGAGCGCTGGCAATAGCTGCCGCAGGCTTAAAGGCTAAAGAGCCTTTGCTAGCCAAGAAAGCGCGATCCAAAAGTGCACACAAAGCGCCGTTGGGGCCGGCATAGTAAACGGGCGACCCGATCACGATGCCATCAGCTTCGCGCATAAGTTGCAACATTTCATTGGCTGGATCATCATTAAAAGCACAACGCCCCAAGTTAGCACAAGCGCCACAAGCTACACAACCATGCACAGCACCTTTACCAATATGGAAAATTTGGGTCTCAATACCGTTTTTTTCCAAAGCTCCAGCCACTTCTTTTAAAGCTGTATAAGTACAACCTTTTTC
>DHKB01000055.1:0-168 GCA_002407045.1 Candidatus Bruticola papionis
ATAGCGATAGAGCCGATCGCCCAAGTCGCCCCAACCGCTTCAACTACGACCGAAACAACAACTCAAATAGGCCGAGTTTCGAGCAGCGTAGGCCTAGCTTCACTCAAAGCCGTCCGAGCTATGACAGAAGCAATAGCAGGCCAAACTTCAACCAGAGCAGACCTAGCT
>DHKB01000055.1:259-27441 GCA_002407045.1 Candidatus Bruticola papionis
AAAGTAGGCCTAGCTTCAACCAGGGCAGGCCTAGCTTTAATCAAAGTAGGCCTAGCTTCAACCAGGGCAGGCCTAGTCGTCCATCCGGCAGCCGCCCCGAAGGGCGTCGGAGAGGGCGCAGAGATAGATAAATAGATAGAGAAATCTATTTTGACTACGCAAAAGGGTGAGAGTTAATTTCCAATATCAGCTCTCGCCCTTTTATTATTTTTTTATAAATATAAAGAGACACTCTCACAAATACAGACTTAAAGGAAAAATAAGCAAAAAGAGAGGAGCATTTGTTTATGATTTCCTACAAGCAATACAGCAAAAAAATTATCCTGAGTACTTTTACTTTGCTTATTTTGGCTGCAACACCATTAGCTTCCCAAGCTTCCATTTATCCAACTAGTCATGGTTCTCTTCCTCTTGTAGCTCAAAATTCTAGACGTCCTCCTCTTCCTCCACCGGAAGATAGATATTCAACTAGACCTCCTTCTCCAAACGTCAGCGAGCAGAAAGCCAAAAGTCATCCTGAATATAGCATCCCAGAACGGCAAGGCTGGGACGATCGAGGCCGACAGGATTTCAGAAGGCCTCCTCATGAACAGCCAGGTTTCGAGAAGCGCCCTCCAGCCAGGCCTCATGCTAAGCCCCCCAAACATAAAAATAAAGACAGAGATCGCGAGGTGCACCGTCCCCCCAGACATGGCGAAGATCCTAGAGAAATGCGCAAACCTCCCCATAAGCCAGAGTATGTTAAGCCAGAACCACGCCGCGACCGTGATCGCAAGAATCGCTATTCTAGAAAACGCAAATAACTGGAATAATCAGAAATTGATATACAGCTAATGGCTATTCTGATAATTTCGGAAGGAAAAAGAGCTGTATATTCTAAAAATTAAAAGCGCTCTTTAGCGAAGATAATTAGTAGAGCCCGCGTTCAGTTTCCAACAAACTGGCGCGGGCTTTGGATTGTAGTATTGCCCAATATGAATATCACTAAACTCAGACGCTTCTTCGGCGTCGCTCTTTGTCTTGGTGCCATCACCTTAGGAATACCGATTTTATCATCCCATGTCATGGCTACTGACGATCAGACCCCTATACTGAAACGTACACTCCTCAGTATTGTGCAAAATGCCAAAGTCGACGAAAAGACTAAAGTCGGCGTTTATGTAAAAGTCCTGGAAAACGGTAAAGTTGTCTTTTCTTCAGACGGCAATACTCCGCTGGTGCCAGCTTCCAACTTAAAAGTCCTCACTACGGCGACCGCCCTAAGTATGCTAGGCCCCAATTACCGTTTAAAAACTGAATTATGCGGTCCTTTGCCCAACGGTAACGGCCAAATCGAAGGTAATTTATATTTACGCGGTAACGGCGATCCCACAACGACTCCTCCTTACGATCAACCTTGCACAGCTCCCTATGCAGAATTTATAAAAAATCTCAAAGCGGCCAACGTTAGAGAGATTACCGGCGACTTAGTTGCCGACGATTCTGTTTTTGATCGTCAGCATCTCCCCCAAGGCTGGCTCGATCATTATCGTCTCGATTCCTTTTCCGCTCCAGTAGGCGGTCTCTCTCTCAATGGCAACCTCATTGAAGCGATAGTTTCGCCTTTGGGCTGCAGCTTAGAGCCAGAGTGTTCTACTATGTCTATCGAAACAAAATATGAAGGCGGTTACGATACAGCTGTCGAGCGTCCTAAAGGTAGCAATGTAGTGCAAGTACTCGGTTCAGCGCCAGGTGGCGAAGTGCGCCGTCAAATTTGCGTGGAGGATCCACCTCTTTTCAGTATAGGCGTATTTAAAAAATTACTCGATAAAGAGAATATTATCGTTAGGGGCAAAGTGCGTTTAATCGATCCAGCTGGCGAAGCAGCCTTGGCTAGCAATTTGCCTCGCTATGGAATCCATTTTTCTTTACCTGTCGCTACTATTATCCAAGAAATCAATCACGAAAGTGACAATCTTTTTGCTGAACATCTCTATCGCTACGTAGGTCAGATGACTTCAGGCCAAGGCAGTGCCGCCAGTGGTATGCAAGCTTGCAAAAACTTCTTACAAGATAACCACATCAATACCACAAATTTGAAAATGGTCGACGGTTGCGGTCTTTCTCCCGAAAACAGAATTTCCCCAAATCAGTTAGCCAACGTTTTGGACGCTATGGATCGCAGCTATTACAGAAGCTGGTACAAAGAGAGCTTACCTCATAGCGGTCGAGGCACTTTGCGTGGGCGCTTAGGGGGTGTGGAGGTAAGAGCCAAAACTGGCACTCTAGATCACGATTCTTCTCTAACCGGTTATGTAATTACAGCTGCTGGACAAGAACTCATATTCTCAGTTATTGTCAACGACGCTCCCATTTGGACAGCCGTAGATACTCAAAATAATGTAGTGCAAACTTTAAGCGCTTGGGGAACCCGCTTGTAGTTTAGAAAAAGGGAATCAAAAATAGCTAAGTTCAAGAGCAATAGACCTCAAAATCTGAGGCTCATGCTGATTAACTTAGCTATTTTTTTTGATTTTTAGCCTAAGCTTGGCGATGCAACTTATCTACGGTTGCTTTATTTAAACTCACCAACTCAGTGTGGCCGCCTCTAAAAGCGCTGATAATTTCTGCCATAATAGAAACAGCTATTTCTTCAGGAGTTTCACCACCTAAATCCAAACCAATAGGTGCGTGCACTTTAGCTAGCCAAGAGACGGCCACGCCGTCAGCAAGTAAGTGCTCCATAATAATTGCAGTACGTCTGCGACTACCAATCATACCTATATAGCCAAGCTCTTTGCCTATTAAGCAGCGCAAACACTCTTCATCGTGTTTGTGGCCTCTAGTTACCAGTACAACAGCGCAATTTTTATCTAAATTGGGCTCCAATTCGGCGAAAAATTCAGCAAACGGCTTAGAAATAACCTTCACGCCTTCGACAAACAAACTAGGATCAGCGTACAATGGACGATCATCATTGACGGTAACATCAAAACCACACATTTTGCCTATAGCTGCCACAGGACGCGATACGTGTCCAGCTCCAGCAATATAAAGGCGTTTGGAAGGAGCAATTGGCTCAGCGAATATTTCCATTTCACGATCGCTACAAGATATGACTTTACATAAAGCGCCTTCGTTAGCGAGAGCTTCTTCAGCTAAAGAACACAAGGCAGCCGACAATTCGTCATTGTCAAGAGAGTTATCTTCACTTTGTAAACCATCTTGGCTACCATAAAGCCAATGCTTACCTAAAAGAGGCTCTTCTTGCGAAGTAATTGGAGCTGACGAGCAAGCTGTATGTTTGTGTGCTCCCAAACAGACCAAATTTACTACAGTTTGCCCTTTATCAAGCAAACGCTCCAACATCTCCTCCATAAGCTTTACTTTAGCAAGCTGTCCCTTAAAAGTTTCCACCAACACTAATAAACGACCGCCGCAAATCATGGCCTCGCCGCCATCTTTTTGCAAGTCACCAGTGTGAGCCAAATTTACATTAATTAAAGAGTTGCCACCCTTACGAGCTGCGGCTTTAGCCTCTTGCCAAGCCTCAGCCTCTGGGCAACCGCCACCAATAGTTCCTACGACCTTACCAGCGCTGTCAACTAGCATTTTGGCACCAGCTCCACGAGGAGTAGATCCGTAAGCCTTAACTACTGTCACCAAAGAAAAAGGCTCTTGACTGCGCAAATATTGACGCCAGCGCCCGTAAAGTATAGTACTCATTGTAAACTCCTTATGCTTGTCATTCATTTAATATTTTTCCAAAATTAAAAAGCCCAGCTTCGGAAAGAATAGTTACTGAAGCTGAGCCTTTTATTTGCTAACAATTTAGAGACGTACCTACATTAAAAAACCAAAAGCAAATGTACCTAACTTTAAGAAGGATTCTGGTTTTCTCCTGTTTTGGCCTCAGGCTCTAGTTCCGATTTACTATCTTGCTCTGGTTGCGAAGTTTCAGTGGCTTCCAAAGGCCATACTTTACACAAATCGGTAGCTAAAAGAGCTCCATCATCGTGATAATTGTCGATCAAAAATTCCGTAATCGAAGCATAATCAGCTCTTACTTTAGAATCTGACAATGCCAGAGCTTTAGTATAGAATTCGTCACAGACCTTGCCAGTAAGTAATGCCGATTTGGGAGCGAAATCATTGGCTTGGTTCAAATAGTGCCAAGTAGTCTCTGCTCCTAAAGCCATAAAAACTTTAACAGCCAGGCCAGGCTCAATAGAACGCAAAAAAAGCCAGGCTTTTCGAGCAGAACTTAAACTTTCAAACTTGGGAGCGCCACCACGCTTTTCGTACCAATAAAGCACAGCCATAATAACGATAATCGGCAACACAGCCAACGCTACCATACCGGAATTGTCAAAATTTGCAGTTACAGCTAATATTTCCATTATTTTACACCAGGACGCTCTTTAAGTTGCATACGTGGATGCTCAAGATGCTTAGGATTATCAGGATTGACACCTCTGGACATGGCTATATAGAACATCATGAATTGTACTACTGGCAACAGAAGCAAGACACGAGCGATCTCACTAACTCCTGATTTAAGTTCTAAAAGGTCATCACAACGAGTCATAAGATCATTGGCTCCATCTTCAGCCAACATCACTCGACGAGCTCTAGTAATAGCCAAATCGGCCATAACCCTTTCTTCTACAACTCTGAAAGTGTTAGAGACCATACCTACGATTAAAGTCTGGTTAGTAGCATAGCCATAGTAACCATGACGATATTCTATAAAATAGTTACTAGTACTAGGTAAACCGGCTACTCTAGAGATCAAATAAGCGGCTTCTTTAGCTACTCCTTCAAAGGGGCCAGATCCTAAAAAGACGATATTGCTCAATTTATCCATTAGCACAATTTGTTGAGCTTTAACTTGCCAATCTTTTAAATGAGCACCCAAAATTTCGGGAAGTGAGTTAAGTTCATTTAACAGTACTTGCTTGCCACAAATCCAGCCCACCAAAGTCATACAAGCCAAAAGGATACCATTAGCACTCAAAATAGGAATCTTCATCTTCCCTTTTAATTCAGGGAAAACGATTGAAGTAATGGCCAGCCCCTCTTCTAAAGAAGCACTTTCGCCTACTTCAAAGGCAATAATCTGAGCTTTAGGATCAAGTTGCTTAAGTCTTTCTACTCCCCACCCTATTTCTTGAGCAATTTCGGGCGCAGAAAGAACTACGACCAAAGTACGAATACGAGCATCATAAGGAGGACGACGACCGAACATAAGCTCGCTGGCCGTCACAGCTAAAGAGTTCAATCCGGAAACTAAGTGGGTAATTTTAGCAGCCGAGAGTCCAATATTATAAAAATCGGAAGTAGACACATAGACAACCTGGCCGAAATTTTGCTTGCGAATCCACTCCACCATGGAAGCGCTCTTGGAAGCCATAGTTTCTAAAACTTTGCGCCAAACTTTTGGTTGGTCTTGCATTTCGTTAAAGAAGATGGAACCTTTTCTGTAAAGCATTATACCCTCTCATTTCCGACCGGATCTTTTTGCACTTTCTCTATCGCAGAAAATGCACTTTTTTTTCAATTCTATGCTGCTTTTATTTGTCCAAGACCAAATTCTCCAGAGAATCGATCTGAGTATTGACAAAATATCTGGCTAGAATCTGAACATAATCTTTACCCCGCTTAGCCATGCCCATAGCTCCCCATTGGCACATGCCCACTCCATGCCCCCATCCTTGCCCAGATAAAACAATATAATTAGATTGCTTCTTGGGCAAGCGCAAATCAGCAATTTCTTCTTCCAAGTCCTTTTCCGTTTCCAAAAGGTCTAGAACTTGACCCATAATAGGAGTCGTTTGCTCAGAATGTACATTTTCTACTTCCGGACTTTGGAAAAGCCCTTCTGTAATAGCAAACTTCGTCGAAGGCAAAGAGCGAATATTGCCAGTCGAATCTTTAAAGCGTAAAGCAGAACGAACAGCGCCATATTCCAAAAGCATCGTCGAATCATTTTCAAAATGTACTTTCAATTTGGCAACTCGTCCTGAAGGCCCTTGCTCAACGACTTCCAAACCGACCACAGATCCCAGTTTTTTCCCGAAATATTGGCTAAGCTCCTGCCCAAGTTCATCCTTGCTCCAGCGAGCTTGCCAAGAGGCATAAGGAGAAGAGGCACAGTCAGCCATTCCTTGTTCGTCTATACAATCGACACTCATAAGGTAAGGCTCGGAGCAAGAA
This sequence comes from Candidatus Bruticola papionis, assembly GCA_002407045.1. Classification (GTDB taxonomy): domain Bacteria; phylum Vulcanimicrobiota; class Xenobia; order Xenobiales; family Xenobiaceae; genus Bruticola; species Bruticola papionis. Next base: position 6,455 of record DHKB01000055.1, read on the forward strand.
CCGTAAACATATAGAGGACTTTCTGTCTTACCTCCGCAAGCTGAATGATACAAAGCTTGACCAGCTAGCTTACCACGATAAGTTAGAACCAGCCCAAGTGTTTCGGCTACAGCCTTATCGGAAATAGACGCTTCCGCTGAGGCGCCTCCATAAACCTGAGAGCGAGTCCCGCAATCTACATCGTAAGTTTTGTTAGAGAAACGTCGAGCCAGAGCATAAGTTCTGGCAACTACAGCTTGAGCTTTAACAGCCTCAAGAGAGTTGCATAAAAGTTCTTTAGACACGACACCACGCAAGTAATCTTCCAACGAAACGCAATTGATTAGTCTGAAACTGTTGGCCTCGCGTTCAACTTTAATGCATCCCCTGTATAATGTGCCTCTCACTTGCAAAACATATCCAGATGTGCAACTAAATATTTCACCATTACCATTAAGCGTGATTTCACACTCAGGTGCTTCGCTTAATCTACCATCAACTATTAAGTTACCACTATCAATTTGACAAGAAGCAGGATATAAAGACGGCGATGGTTCTGTAACAGTGCATAATTTCACAGATCCGCTACCTTGATAGATAAGTACGCGAATAGGATTGTGCAAATCTGACAATTGGTCTATAGACTCTGTGCCTTTGGGAGCCGAGTTATGCTGTCTTGCCTCGTCGCCATTTGGAGAGACATTAGCAGAGGCCTCTTCACCATACAAATGTACTGCCGATGTAGGGACAGGCTGGGGTGATTGCTTATGGCGACGACCTAAAGCCTGGTCAGAGCTTACAAGCAATAGAGCCATCACCATAAGCGCCACAACTAGATTTAAGTTAATAATAGTTAACTTGGTCTTCATCTACGTAGCCGCTGCTGCTGCCTTTACTAAAGTCTGGAATCACAGGAGCAGACTTCTGTGAAGGATCGGCAGGAGCTGTGGGAATGATTTCTCCGCTTTCCGTACGGTTAACGAATGCAGGTTCCTCGTTGTTAGCTTTTTTGTCGGCTGCTTGAGTATGTTCATTGGCAGCAGCATCTTCAGCGGGCAAGTCGTTGCTTTCATTCAAAGCAGAGTTTCCATAAGATTCGTACACTGGTTCTTGACCATAACCATTAGTGTAGTCGTAGCTAGAATCGAAAGCTGGATCGTAGTCGCCTTCTCCACTGCCGTATGCGAAAGGAACTTCAGTTATTTGCTCTTCAGTAGCTTTGGTTTTTTGAGGCTTGGGAGTAAGTTGCTCTAAAGAACGCAGCTTCTTAGCCTGAGGTTGTGCCTTATTAGCTTTATTATCTTGCTTAATCACCTTAGTTTGAGCACCAGGCAAAGGATCGAACACACAGCGGAACCCTGAATTGGCCAAGCGTCCTTGCTCAGGCAGCACACCATGCTCCTGAATAAGCATACAATCAGCGGCACTGTCACTGCGCGAGCCACCTTTAATAACTTTGGTCAAAGGAGCATAATCTTCCGTGGCTCCGTAGGGGATAAACCAAGTATCAACCCATTCCCACACGTTGCCAGCCATATCCTCAACACCGTAAGGGGAAGCACCTTTGGGGAAAGATCCTACAGGAGCAGTATTGCTCAAGCCGCTCTCAACACAATTAAACCTTGTGTAGTCTGGTTCAGTACCCCCCCAAGGATACAGGCGCAAATCTCCTCCGCGGGCCGCTTTTTCCCATTCATCAGCTGTAGGCAATCGTTTTCCAGCCCAATGAGCATAAGCTTCACAATCGTAAAAAGAAACTCTAATTACAGGGTGATCTAAGCGGTCATCAGTAGCAGCTTCTTCCCAATTGCCTTGAGCTTTGTAACCTGTAGCCTCTACAAACTTTTTGAATTGCCGGTTAGTGACTTCATATCTGTCTATATAAAAAGCTGGCAACTCAACAGCTAAAGGACGAGCCGCTTTGCCTGCAGCAGGCACAGGGCCACTATAGTAGGAGCCAGCAGGAATTAAGATCATGGGAGCCTTATCCTTGGGAGAAACCCAGGATTGGGGCAAATTGTCCAAAGTAGGTGTCGGACGAGCGGCCACAATAGATACCTGGCCATCACTTGTATCGGCCCCAATAATGCCGCTGTAAAAGAGTAACGCGCCTACACATAAAGTGCCAACTAAAGGCAAAGCAACTGTAGCTATAATCGACCAGTCTATCGATTTTACAGATTCTTTTAACGAGCCAACTTTCTGAGCCAAAGCCGCTCCCACTGGATCGGCGTCATCAGCATATTCACTCTCAATAGCCAATTCTACGGTAGTCTTATTTTTAGAAGGCTGCGGAGCATTAGTTACAGCTTTTTGCTCCGAGGAAGGCCAACGCCGTTTTTTCTGTTTTTTCTTGAGCTGTTTTTCCTCTTGCTCAAGACGATGCGCCCAATCACTAAAATCAGGCAACAGGTCGGAGGGCAAAGGACGCTCCATAGGATCGGGATCGAATAACTTGGCGATATGCTGATTTAATTTTTTAGATAAATCAGCCAAAGGTTCTAATTCTACATCAGGAATAAGCAAAGTCTGAGCGTCGGGAGGCGGACTTCCGCTTAGTAAATGATATAAAGTGGCTCCCAATTGGTAATCGACAACACCGGGACCTATTTCACCCCTATTTACTTGCTCTGGAGCACAGTAAGGCGAGTGGCCACGCTCTTCAAATCCGGGATCGCAAAGTATGATTTTGTCGCCTTGTCTAATTAAATGTTCGGGGCGTAAATCACAAATAATAAATTCAGAAGGCGCCAAAGCCAACAGTTCCAAGATCTGACAAACTGTCTCTGCACTAATTACAGGTTCTAAAGGGCTGCCTTCAACCCAAGGACGCACCACAAAAATACGTCCTTCTTCTTCACAAACTTTATAAGGTACCACCAGCCCCTTCATTTCACAGGAGCTCAGTTCGTGCAAACGCTCTTGGGCACTTTCCAAGCTGATATGGCGCAATTCTCTCACCACAGAAATGCCAAACTTATCAACTTCTCCACACCAAGTACGCGGACCTAATTTTTTCAGTTTAGAGAGTATAGATATAATCTTCATTTATCATCCCCTCCTTCAGTTTTGCTGAGATTTTCTCCGGTATCTTCGCCAATAGTTCGCTTTTGTTCATCTTCAAAAACGCTATTAAAAAGGCCAGCTAACTCCGATTCTTCAGTTATGAGCAAATTTTCCACTTCCGGTAATCCCAAAAAGCGCTCTTGGGCACCGAAGCAATCTTTGCTCCAAGGCTCCCAATATGGACAAACGTCAGTGCGCTTATCTTCGACCTTATCAGTCACTGGAGCCATTAGATACTCTTCATGGCGAAAAATATTTAAGCGCACACAGTGAAACAAAGCATACTCTGTATCCAGAACATCGTCTATTTCCAAGCCGTTATCGACAGTTTCTAAGTAGCGGCATAAAGCGCAAACTTTCCATTTATCTTCAGTCATAACTACCTCAGCCCTTAATTTACAAAACCAACGTTCTAAAAAAAAAGCTCCCTTATCTTTCAAGAAAAAAGATGGGAGCGCCTACAAAAATATAGCCTACTTGCCTGAAGGCACAGCCGACACTTCGTCTTTAGAAGCGGATTGAGCAGTTTTGGCACTTGCTTTGACAGACGGAGTAACTGTTTTTTGGATAGGCTCGACTTCTGCACTATGGGCTGCCAATTTGTCTTCTATAGCAACTAAAGCTTCAGCGTGTTTAATAAATCCAGAACGGAAACGACCAAAACTAAAGGTTTGAGCAATATCATGGAATTTATTTAAAGTAGCTTCCAAGGTAGTATTGCTCAAAGCGGGATTGGCCTTAATTTCTTCCGGAGTAGGCTGATAATCTACAGCCGAACCCAAAAGGACATAGCCAGCTCTTTCCTTTTGTTCGTCTTTGATGGGCTCAACAAAGAACCAAGCCTTGCTATAAACCTTTAAGCCATCTTTTACTTGAGTGAAGCTTACCCAAGGAGCAGTTTCATCAACGCCCTCTTCTATATCGCCTATTTCTTTCAGTTCCCCCTTCATGTGCTCAATCTGAACTTTGGCAAATTCGGCAGCATCAACTTGAGGGTTTTCTATATTAATTTTAGTCAAGGCCACATTACTTCTGAAATGAGGAGCATTGGGCTGAACATTTAATGGAGCCAGGGCGATTACAAGAGTATTGCCAATGCCACGGCGCAATTCCCAGAATTGGTCTTCCCCAGACACTTCTTTAGAGCGTTCAATCATAGGAACAGTAAAAGAAATGCCATCTTCACAAAAACGACCTATCTGGCCGCTAAAATGAGTTGACTGACCTGCCGGACCGCAAGCATACAATCCAGAAAGCAATAATAAAGATGCAGAAATAGCAGAAAAGCGTTTTAATTTTAACAACATACCAGTTCTTCTCGTTCTTTAAGGCATCTATTCTTCCTCTAAGCAGATTCAGAGCCGAAACCATAAAAAAAAGAAGCGAGCCGCATAGGCCCGCCTCTATTGCTAGGGCACAAAGTGCCTCAAGAAACGCTCGTTTGTATTATAAGCGGCGTAAATATTCTCCAGAGCGAGTATCAACTTGCACCTTGGTGCCAATTTCCACAAATAAAGGAACGTTGATCACAGCACCAGTTTCCAAAGTAGCGGGCTTGGTAGCGCCGGTAGCGGTGTCGCCTTTGAAACCGGGCTCAGTGTGAGTGATCACTAACTCTACGAAGTTGGGAACTTCGACGCCGATAGGAACATCATTGTGCAAAGCGATGTCTACTTCCATACCATCTTTGAGCCACTGCTTCTGGTCGCCAAGTAAGGACACATCGATAGCTAAATCTTCATAGGTTTCTAAATCCATGAAGTGATACATATCGCCGTCGGAGTAGGTGAATTGCATCTTGCGGCGGTCGATATGAGCGCGCATGATCTTTTCACCACCGCGGAACGTTTTCTCGATAACGTAACCGGTTTTGATATTTTTGATTTTAGAACGGACAAAAGCGGCGCCTTTGCCAGGTTTCACATGCAAGAATTCGACTATCTGATAGAGGTCGCCGTCAATTTCAACCGTCAAGCCGGTACGAAAATCGTTAACCGAGATCATAAAGTTCCTCCGCTAGGTAAGTATATTTACAAAAATCAACTTTGAACCATTCGGACGAACAAGTTCAATACCTGCCGCAGAATGCTTCAATCATAAAAAATAAAGCCTCGAAAATAGCGTAGCACGTAGGTTATGTCAAAGACTTAACGTCCTTCCCAAGTGAGTTCAATTTCCAAGTAATAAGAAATTCTAGGGATACTACTACGCAAGGGATGACGTCCAGTGCCTTTGAGAGTTTTTACTTCTCCAGCTCCGACAGTGCCCAATTCTTCACGCCTAGTGAAAACTTTGCTGCCACTACTATCAACAACAGATAATACAGCGCTCACTTTTTTAGCTTCCACCGCTGAGCGATTAAAAATATCGACCGAATACTCGATATCACCATTGCCATAATTGGCACTGACTTGAGGGTTGCTATAAGAGACAAAAGGAATAGCCTTTACAGGCTCAACTGGCGAGGCCTCTTGTTTTTTTTCAGTACTCTTCACCTTAGGCTTAGACTCGGCAACTTTCTGAGCCTTAGTAGAAGCTTGAGCATTCTTTTTTTTCTTAGGACGCGGCTTAGCTTTAGGATAAGAGCCTTCTGAATCTGCTTTTTTAGCTGGCTTAACACTGCTAGCCGAAGCAGAAGGCCTACCTACTCTTCTGGGGGTAACTCCAGCTAAAGCAATATCATTATTAAACTCGCTGGGAAAATCGCCTTCGGCCGAATAAGTAACCCTCTTGCGCTTTACATTGTTAGCCATATTCGCAGCGGCCTTCTTTTTTTGCGCAGCCGCTTTGCGGGCTTGTTCTGCTTCTTCTTTTTGGCGCTTAAGTTTTTCAGCCCGACGAGCAGCCAAAATTTGTTCGGCTCTTTTTACTTGAGCAGCTTTTTCGGCTTTTAGTTCTTCGGCAGCCAAACGGTCTTCATAACTTATAGGGCGTGGCGCTACAATATCGATAATACCGGTAGCCTTATTGTCATTCACGGCAAATCCCAAGCGCTCAGCTAATAGACGTACGGGCACCCATACTTCATTATCGCGCCAAACATAAGCCATGGGGAAGATTACTCCATCGTATTCGGCTTCTAAAAATTTGGCTTCTCCGGACACCCAAGCTGGCTTTCGACCTACAAGTGCCTCCTCTGTCTTTTCATTTGGCAATTCTACAGAATTGGCGACAAATAACAAACGTCCATTTTCGGAAATAGATACTCCCATATGCATAGCCTGAACGAATGAGGCTAAAGGAGCATACAAGTTGGCGTCTACGTAAATGACGCGCTTAAAAGGTCTATTACGCACATATACTTCATCGGCAGAAACTGGAAGGCTACTTCCCAAAAGACAAGCAAACGCCGCTAAGCCCACGCACCATCCGCGGACAGAATAAAAACCAAGAGACATTGTTTCACCGCCGCAACAAAAAGATCAGCTGTGCCGAGACCAAAGACTCTGCAGCCACATATGCAATATGTGTCTTTACCACGGCACTAAACATTTTACGCTATTTGAAAAAGATAGGGCGCTTAGAGTTGGCTTCCAAAATAACTTCACGCATTTCAGCAAATTTGCGCATTTGCTGAATTTGACCTTGCAATTGTTTTACTTCACCTTGCAACTCAGAAATTTTGTTTTCGATTTCCTTGTCTTCTTCAGTAGTAGCGTTGTTTTTTTTCTGTCCCACAGCCTGAGCTACTTTACTGGCCCAAGCTTCAATAACTTGAGGAGGAGCTCCAATCTCTTTGGCCAGCTTGCCTTCATCTTCGCCTGCCAAATAGCGGACGACAATAGCAGCACGATCTTCATCTGTAAAGTTTGAATAGTTGATATTTTTGTTTTGTTCCACGATAAACCTCAAATATGCGAAAAAAAGATTTCAACAGTGAGCAACGCCTTCTCTTCGATCTTGCCTACTTGCATTCCCGCTTATTCGGAAGCGGAAGGACAATTGTCATATCTTGCTTTTACTGATAAAAAAAGACAAAAAAAAATGAGCCTCTTAAAGAGGCTCATCTTGGTGGGTTGTACAGGACTCGAACCTGTGGCCACCTGATTAAAAGTCAGATGCTCTACCACTGAGCTAACAACCCACATTCACCCTCAACACACTGTGTTGTCTAGGTGGGGTGGATAGTGGGACTCGAACCCACGACCTCCGGTTCCACAGACCGGCGCTCTAACCAACTGAGCTATATCCACCATATTTTCTTTGGCACGCCCAGGAGGAATCGAACCTCCGACCCACTGCTTAGAAGGCAGTTGCTCTATCCCCTGAGCTATGGGCGCATATACCCTATGCTTACTACCAGCGCGACCTCACTATTGGTCGGAGCGGCCGGATTCGAACCGGCGACCCCTTGCTCCCAAAGCAAGTGCGCTATCCAGGCTGCGCTACGCTCCGTTCACAACCCTCCGGGCGAGAAGAATAATACCTCAGACCAATACCTAAGTCAATACCTTTACAAGAAAAAAAAACAGTTTTTTTAGAAAATTTGTTGAGACTGCCAATTCCTCCGTAATTTCAATGTTTAATCTCTTCAAAAACAAAAGCCCTCCGAAGTGGATCCTCTTATGTAGGCATTCACTTCGAAGGGCTTAGCGTAATGGAAAGCTTAACTCTTAATCATTCTCTCCAGGCTCCATAAGCACTAAGCGAATAGCATCTAATCTGGGGCTAGAATCGGCAATAGCAGAATAGACTACTTCGTTTAATTCTTCCTGAGTTTCCACATCATCCTGAGTTACTGAAGGGTTAATCTTGGTAAGCTCTTGCAAACGCAATTTCTCGCCTTCCAAAATGAGCTTGGCTTTTTCCATAGCCTTGGTACGCATAGGTTTAACCATATTCTGAATGGCTTTTACTACCTTCTCAGTGAGAAGTTCTACGCGTTCGCCACACTTTTCCCAAAGTTTGACCACGCTATTAGGCTTAATACGCTTCAAGCCCTTATGAGCTGGGATCTCTTCACGATAGATAGTGCCGTCCAAATTGACATTGATCAAAATGGGCACAGGAGAGAGATAACGGCCCAGTTCCAAGTTATCTTGACCAATAGCCTCAAATATAAATAAGAATTGTACAACTAGCCCGCTCTTAGGTGCCGACTTCCAATATACGGCAGAAGCGCTACCATCAGTACCATCTAAGGCAAAAGAAAGCAATTCCTTTACCAAAGGATGGGCGCCGTTTAAGTATTCAACCTCTTCGCGAGCTAAAGCCAGCTCTCGGTTGAAAGTAGCCAGCATGCCACCTTCATGCAAACGCGACAGAGCGTCTATTTGCATATTTTTGCCTGGAGTAAGGTGATACATTCCAGCAGTGCTCAACTCTTCAACATTGACACCAAAGCGATCTAAGAGCTTAGTAACAACTCCTTCAACATCAAAGTTTTTTGTTTCGGCTTCAATAGTGGCGGCTAATTCTTGGCCACGCTCTTCATTAAAGGAGTTTAAGTCCACCAAATAGTCTACATTGTCTTCGGCTATTTGTTTGTACTTCTTGGCCAATTCCAGCGATTGCACTAAAACAGGCCTAAAATCACCAGGCTGCATTAAAACTTGATCGAGATGCACTGTCGCGGCAATTTCTTCTCCGCCTTCGACTGGGCCCTCGAAAGAGCCCATAATCTTGTGCCAAGCGAAGAGACGCTCTTCTGGCGTTCCGCCCTTAAAATACATGACGTAAACATCGACAGGGTGAGTTTGGCCTATACGATCCAAACGTCCTATACGCTGTTCGACAGTGTCCGGGCTCAAGGGAATATCCCAGAAAATAAGCGTATGAGCAGCTTGGAAATTGCGCCCCTCGCTACCGATTTCGCTGCAAAGCAAAATATCGGCTCCCTCCGGATCAGTAAACCAAACAGCCTGTTTATCACGTTCAAATACCGTCAATCCTTCATGGAACACAGCCGAATAAATACCGAAGTTGTCGCGCAAACGTTCATGCAAAGCAGCTACCAATTGCATGCGTTTGGCAATTAAGACAATCTTTTCACCAGGATGAGACTTGATATATGAAGCGATCCACAAGACACGCTGATCTTGACGCAACTGAGCTGGAGTAAGTTCGCCCAAACCAGGGAAAATATTTTCAGCTCCATTGCGCGAGAGCGGTACTGGATGGACAACGCGTCCAGAGAATAAACCAGACAAACGAGCACGCCTATTACGGAACAGCACACGACCGGGGCCGTGACGATCTATTAAAGCGCTAAGCAAAGCACGACTATGTTCAGCAGAGCTGTCTGTATCTAAATGTTCTTGCAAAGCTCGGCTCAAGTGTTTTATTTGTTCGTCGCTGGCAAATTCGGCTTCGATATTTTTAAGAGCCAACACAACAGCCTTATGATCAGAGCCTGGCTTATCCTCACTCAAGGCTAAATGCAATTCTTTAGCCAAATCGGAACCATGCTTCCAAGTTTCACGCTCTTGGCAATAAGTATCAAAATCGGTAAAGCGTTTAGGATCGACCAAACGCAACAAGCCAAATTCCGTTTCTAAACCACTTCGAGAAGGCGTAGCAGTCAAAAGTAAAACGCTGCGGGAGTGCTCGGCCAGCTGGCTGACAGCCTCGTAGGCTTCCTGCCCCTCGTGCAAATGGTGAGCTTCATCAACTATAAGCAAATCCCAATCGTATTTGAGGGCTTCGTCGAGCAAGCCATCTTTTAAAGCCGTCCAAGGGGTAATAGCTCTTCTAGCGGCCATGTAAGGCTCATCATCTTCCAAAGCCTCGCTACCAACTAAGCTGAATACTTCATTGAAGCGGCGAGCCATTTCGGCTAACCATTGGTTAGTCAGACTATCGGGCAAGACTATCAACACTCTGGAGGCGCGTCCACATTCACGCAAAACGCTAAAAATACGACCAGCTTCAATAGTTTTGCCTAAGCCTACTTCATCAGAGAGCAAAACTCGAGGATTAAGCATAGAGCAAACGCGCTCAGTTACGTAAAGCTGGTGCGGTAATAAGCTAGCTCGTGAAGCGCCAATAAAGTAAGCCTCGGAGCTGAGCATTTTGGAGCGCAACTTATGAGCAGACAAGCGCAAATGCAAGTCTTCTGGATAACCGACATTACCATAATGCATACGTCCTAAAGAGCTCGACAAAGGTACTTTGTCTTCCAACTCAGCTTCTGACATTGATTGATCGCCATTCCAATAGGTAATCAACCCGCCATCCTGCGTGATTTTTTCTATGCGAAAATGGCGGCCATCACGAGCGACAGCCATTTGACCAACGTGAAGAATGATTCGACGCAAAGGTGCAGTTTTTATTCTATATAGGCATTCTTCCGATTTAGCAGGAAAAAAAACTTTTAATAGACGCTCATCGACAACTTCTTCAACACATCCCAGTCCCATTTGCGGGTCAGACTCATTGATAATTCTTTGACCCTTAACAAAATTTTCTAATAGATCCGACATAGCAATCCATCCAATAAAGCACTATTCTTCTGCAAATTGCGCAGCAAAAAAACGAAACAATTTTTCCCCCTCGCCTTCCCCCTCCGAATATACGAACAAACAGCCGCTGACTATACCACTTTCACAAGTTAATATCCTCTAGAATAACTAGCGCTAGGGGCAAAGCGGCTGCCGTCGCAAGCCGAAGCTAAAGATAAAAAAATACTTACTTTTGCTTATCTTCAACTTCATCCAATTCATTTTCTTCTTCAGCTACTATCTCTTCAGCAACTTTCAAAGTAGTTTGACTGTGGCAATCATCAGCTACGGCCCATTTATACAAAATTGCGCCTAAGCCTATGAAACAAATCAGCCCCAGCAAATTATAACCGACAGTACCTAAAGCGGTCGTCAAGATTTTCTCTAAGCTAATGCTAGCCATAAACTTGGCGGCTGCATTGTTGACAGTTAGCAAAGCGACCAATACACCGGAAAGAGCGCCACCAGCTACTAACCCTGTAGCGAACAAATTACCACTGCCCAGTTCAGAATTAGCTTGATTGTCAGTTTCACCACGGCGCCAATCGGCTAAACCACGTACCAAACCGCCTACAAAGATAGGCGAAGTCGTGGAAATGGGCAAATAAGCGCCCACAGCAAAAGATAAAGCATTCACTCCACACAATTCAAAAGTCAGAGCTAAAAAAGCACCTACTATTACAAATTGCCAATCTAAATTGAAAGAGAGAAGGCCACGAATCAAAGTAGCCATCAAAGTTCCCTGAGGAGCTGGATATTGCGCAGTGCCTATAGCGTGAGTAATGCCTTGAGCTTGCATAGCTAAAGTAGGAGCATCCAAGATGTGAATTGTCCAGCCTACTACTAGCGAAGAGACAGCCGCTCCGATAAATAGAGCGATTTGCTGATACCGTGGAGTAGCCCCTACTAAAAAGCCTGTTTTAAGATCTTGGCTGGTGGCGCCAGAGGTAGCCGCCGCAATGCACACGATACCGCCCACAACCAGAGCCATAGGCTCATAGACATGACCAGTCCAGCCGAAAGCGATAAAGACTAAGCAAGTGCCCATTATGGTGGCGATAGTCATACCGGAAATAGGGCTAGAACTGCTGCCTATTAAGCCAACAATACGACTTGATACAGTAACAAAGAAAAAGCCAAATACAACTATTAAAATAGCCAAAATGCCTTTACCAAACACACTATGAGCAGGCAAAATAGGCAAAATTGAGAGTACGACAACCAATATGGCACAACCAATTAAAACCGTAAGCATGGAAAGGTCGCACTCAGTTCGCAACTTATGGGAACTTTCTCCCTTGTTTTGTAACGACTTAAAGCTGGAGACAAAAGAAGAAACGATAGTGGGGAAAGTTTTCAATAGAGTGATAAAACCGCCACAAGCCACAGCGCCAGCGCCAATTTGGCGCACGTAAGCACGATAAATAGCTCCCGGCACATCAGTGAAAGTAGCGGTAGTAGGATCCCAACCGCAAGGGCCACCAGGAGTAAAGATATCGGCCATTTCTCCTAAATTAACCAATTGCCGAGCAACCATTTCCATGGGCAGCAAAGTAGCTAAGAGAGGAATTAAAACGAACCAAGAGAGCACACCACCGGCGACCATTACTCCAGCCAGACGAGGGCCTATTATATAACCTACACCTAAATATTCAGGGGTAACTTCTCCTCCAACGTAAGCCGAAGGCCAAAACTTATTCTTTAAGGAGGTTACATAGCAAGGCGTTTGAGCGATAAAATTTATGCCTTTTTGAAAGAAAGCATAAATGAAAGCTGCGGCCACCCCCCAATAAGCATTTTTGGCGAACTCGCCGCCTTGGTCGCCGGCAATAAGTACCTGAGCACAGGCCGTTCCCTCTGGATATGGCAATTTGCCATGTTCATGTACAATCAAATTGGAGCGCAATGGCACCATCATAAAAGTGCCCAAAAGGCCACCACACAAAGCCAAAATAAAAATAACCCAATAATTAAAGAAGGACGAGCCGTCTGAGCCTGCACTTAAAAATAAAAATCCGGGAAGAGTAAAAATTACTCCAGAAGCAATAGATTCACTGGCCGATCCAGTAGTCTGGATAATATTATTTTCCAGAATAGTCGTATTGAAAAGTTTACGACCGCAAGATATAGCTAAAACAGCAATGGGAATAGAAGCAGAAACGGTCATACCAGCTTTTAAAGCCAAATAGACTGAGGCCGCCCCAAAGAGAGCTCCAAAGATAATCCCCATGATAATCGCCCGCACCGTAAGTTCGGGCATTTCTTTTTGCGGAGCTATGTAAGGGGTAAACTCCACCTGAACATTATCGGAAGTCAAGATTTTATAACCTATCTTTTATAACAGCATTAGTGTGTCGGCAAGATTCTCCCCATTCAGTTTTAGCAATTAGGCTGCCTTTTTCATAAAATTGCCGACATCAAAAAAATACGGCCCCAACACTACAAAACGCTAGAGCTATTTCCTCTGTTATGTTCGTAAAGATCATACTCTTCACGTAAACTGACTACACGCCCTTGGATATCATCTATGCGATCCTTAGTTAAAGGGTGGGTGCTCAATAAAGAGTTCATAAATTGGCTATCGCCTTTACCATTGTCATTCTTTTTCAAAATTTGCAAAGCTTCAACTCCGTAGCCAGGATCATATCCAGCTTTGCACATAAGGACCACTCCTCCATCATCAGCTTCTTTTTCTTGAGCCTGACTATAACGGTTGCTGATCACAAAATTAGTCATACCTAACAAAGTCGAAATCTGGTTGCGATTGCCTCCCTTGATAAAACTGCTTAGTAAAACACCGCCAATTTGTCCCATCATAGAACGTTCCAATGCTTTTACTGAGTGGCGCTTTTCTACATGCGTAATCTCATGACCGAGCACAAAACTAAGCTGATTTATGCTCATAACTTTACAAATACCTTTGGTTACATAAATATAGCCGCCAGGGAAAGCGAAAGCATTGATAATATCTTGGTTGAGCACTTTAAAACTATAAGGGATACCTCGCTCTCCGTATTGAACTAGGCTCTGACCCAAATCGTTAATTTGCTTAGCCAAACGTACATTTTTAACTAAGCCATATTTTTTTTCAATTTGCTGTGATGAAGATTTGCCTATCTGAATTTCCTGTTTGGTGGAGATCATAGATGCTAAAGCTGGCAAACTCAGTGCCAGAATCATCACCAATATACATATAGCGAAACGTCCGGTTTTAATCTTAGTGAGCATAAAAAACCTCTGATTTTTCTATTATCTTTTATTTTAGCAAGATAAATTGGAACGCACAAAAATTCGAGGGCATTTATCGCCAACAATTTCCGCCTCGACTTTAAAAACACGCTTTATAAGTTCGCTGGTAAGCACTTTAGAAGGAATACCATTAGCGGCCACTACACCTCTTTCTAACACTATCAAACGTGAGCAATATTGAGCAGCTAAGTTCAAATCATGTAATACAGCCACCACGGTCAAACGGCGCTCTTTGTTTAAAGTGAGCACCAAATCCATAATTTCTATCTGAAAACAAATATCCAAGTGATTAGTAGGTTCGTCTAAAAGCAAAATAGACGTATCCTGTGCTAAAGCTTGCGCAATGCGAACACGCTGAACCTCGCCCCCAGAAAGTTCGGAGATGGGACGATCGGCTAAAGAAAGCGTGTCCGTATCTTGCATAGCTTTAAATGCAGCAACTGAACCTTCATTGCCAGCAAATGAACCGCCATAGTGAGCGTATCCACCCATTTCCACGATTTCTCGGCAAGTAAAATCCTGCCAAATAGAAGCATTTTGCGGCACAAAGGCCAACTTTTGTGCGATTTGGCGCCGGGACAAATTGCCTATGTCTTTTCCGTACAAATACAAATGGCCGCTTTCTAAAGGCAATAGACCAGCAAAAGCACGTAAGAGCGTAGATTTTCCTGTTCCATTAGGGCCAAGTATCCCTACAAACTCACCTTCGCCAATTGACAGAGATAGATCATTCAGTACGGGCTTTTCTCCGTCTTTGTATCTATAAATTATATTTTGAGCTTGCATAACGGCCGAATTCATACTATTCCTCTACTCCGCTTAGCGGCCCCCTTTCTTCTTTAGAATAAAGAAAAAGAAAGGCGCTCCCACTAGAGCGGTAAGTACGCCTACAGGCAATTCTTGCGGAGCGATTATCGTTCTAGATATGGTATCGGCCAAAACTAAAAATGAAGCTCCGTTGATAGCTGCAGCAGGCAAAAGCAAACGATGATCTGGGCCGACTAAAAGACGAGTGATATGAGGAATAACCAATCCCAAAAAGCCAATCATACCAGCGACAGCCACAGAAGCAGCAGTCATTAGAGAACAACCGACCACCACCACAACTTTTAAAGTTTCCACATTAACACCCAACGACTTGGCGTGTTCTTCTCCCATACAAAGCATATTCAAGGGAACAGCGTACCAGTACAAAACAGTAGCTCCCACCAGTAAATAAGGAGCAATGGCCAGCAAGGACGTCTTATCTGCTTGATCTAATGTTCCCATCATCCAAACAACCACTCGTTGCAAATCCTGTCCAGCTAAACTCATAAGCAAGCTAACCATGGCGCCGGCAAAAGATCCGACAATAACTCCAGCCAGAAGAAATGTACCTACTGGCAAAACATTGTCGACTTTAGCCAAACGATAAACGGTCATCATGGCCAGAATAGCTCCAACAAAGGCCATTAAAGGCACGGACGGCAGATAAGAGCAAAAATTTGGAATATGTAAAACAATGGCCAACGTAGCGCCTAGCGAAGCTCCAGAAGAAGTGCCAACGATATAAGGATCAGCCAAAGAATTGCGCAATATGGCTTGGAATCCACAACCAGATAGGGCCAAAGAAGCTCCCACAAACATAGCCAGCAAAATACGCGGCCAACGCAAATCGCTGATAATTATGCGACTAGCTTCCGGCAATGACGGTGAATGGATTAGTAGCCCCCAAAAGTCTGCCCAAGGCAAAGATACCGATCCATACACAGTAGCTACAGCCACAGAAACAACCAGCACTAAAACAGCTATTGCCATTACCACAATGCGGCGTCGTAGCAAAGCTTGGGCTTTGGCCTTGTATAGGGTGACGGCGTTATCAATTGTCATGAGCCACCTCACAATAGTGGCGCAACAGCTCGACTCCACGCAAAGAGCGCATAGTGGAGCGATGCAATAAACTGGCAGGCACATAGTATACGCGACCAGCTTGCACAGCCTTAAGAGAAGACCAACCAGCCATTTTAGTAACGTCCGGCGCTCCTTCACAATTCATGATAATAAGATCGGGATCCCGTTGCAGTAGATCCTCCATAGAAACGGTAGGATAAGCTGTCTTAAGATCAGCATAACAGTTGCGACCGCCCGCCAAATCTATCAAATTATTTATATAAGAATTGCTACCTACAGTCATTATGGGGCGAGGCCAAATCACTAAAAACAAGCTCGGTTTTACCGGCAAGCGCGCATTACGTTCTTTACAAGAGGACAAAAATTCGCTCAATTGCTTATTCAAAGCGGCCGCTTCGTAGCGCTTATCTAAGGCCTGTCCCAAAGTGTTCAGAACTTTAGCTAAATCTTCTAGGCTGTTTAAACGCAAAGGCAAACGGCGCCCTTTAAGTTTAGCCAAACGACCGCTAAATCCAGAAGGCAATAAAGTTTCATCATAAACTATTAAGTCCGGAGCAGCTGCAGCAATCAGTTCTAAGTTAGGATACATATCGCCGACGCTAGGCAAAGAACTTACCGAAGGTGGATAATCATCGTTATCAGTTACTCCAACTAGGTATTCTTCTGCGCCCAGAGCGCAAATAGTTTCTGTAAGGCTTGGAGTAAGTGAAACAACCCTTTGGGGACACTTTTTACCTTCAGGCTTAAAGTTGTCGTCCCATAGTGAAGCTCTACCAGAAGTGGTATCACGCGCCGAAAAAACTTTTCTACCAAGCGTATTGGGCACAAAAAGAAGATACACAACAGTTGCAACTAGCGCGACGGCCCCCACGCCGAAGAATAATTTTGCGAGTTTGTTTAACCGGCCCATACAGGGGAACTATTTTTTTATTTTTTGCTTTTCTTCCTCCTGCGAGGCCGTAAGCCCACAAGGAAGAGCCTGCACCTTGTCGAAGGCGGACGAACTTCGGGGGGGAGTTTCTACAACCGGATTGGGCAGCTTTTTTAAGGAGCAATCAGCAACGCCCCCGCGAACTTCCGAATCGCAGCCATAGCGACAGGACGTTCAAGCGAGTATAAGCCTGTAGAATTTGGCAGCTATTTGCCTAGAAGTATGGTGATTGGAATGACAGAAGAATTAACCTCCAAAGACGTAGCCCGCATGTACAGGGACTACATCAATCCTGATTTAGCTAGAGTAATGCGCATTACCGGCCTTGGTACCGTCGAAGATCACGCTAAAGGAAGTTATGTTTGGGACATAACAGGTAAAAAATATCTAGACATGGCTGGAGGCTACGGCGTATTTTGCGTAGGTCACTCTCATCCCCACGTTATCGCCGCTGTAGAAAAGCAATTACACAAAATGTCCCTTTCAGCCAAAGTATTCTTTACTGAGGCTCAAGCCAGATTAGCCAAAAAGTTGGCTGAAATTACCCCCGGCGACTTACAATATACTTTCTTCTGCAACAGCGGCACAGAAGCTGTTGAGGGCGCCTTAAAAATTGCCCGCTTAGCCACTGGTCGCACTACTTTTGTGGCCATGAACAACGCTTTTCACGGAAAATCTACCGGCGGTTTAGCAGTTTCAGGTCGTCCCAACTACCGCGATCCTTTTGAACCACTCATGCCAGAAGTACGCCACATTCCTTTTGGTGATGTTAAAGCTTTAGAAGATGCCGTAGATGAAACCGTATCCGCAGTAATCGTTGAGCCAGTGCAAGGCGAAGGTGGCATCCACGTAGCTCCCGACGGCTATATGCAAAGAATGCGAGAAGTCTGTGATCAACACGGCGCCCTCTTGATTGCCGACGAAGTACAAACTGGTTTCGGACGTACAGGCAAAATGTTTGCCGTCAATCACTGGAACGTAACTCCTGATATTTTGGTGCTGGCCAAAGCTTTAAGTGGAGGCGTTCTTCCTATAGGCGCTTTCGTTGGTACTCCCCGAGTATGGTCGGCTTTCAAAGGACGCCCCACTATTCACACTTCCACATTTGGCGGCAGCCCCTTAGCTTGCACAGCCGGCCTGGCCACTTTGGAAGTTTACGAGCAAGAAGACTTGTGCCGCAAATCTGCTGAAAGCGGTGCTTATTTCAAAGCCGAACTGGAAAAATTGGCGGCCCAATACCCCGATTTAATTAAAGAAGTGCGCGGCCTCGGTTTACTCTTGGGTCTCGAATCTGTTAAAGAAGAGTATGCTGGCTCCATTATTTCCGAGATGTCTCATCGCAACATCATAGCTGTTTACACCTTAAATCAGCCCAAAGTCATCCGCTTTGAGCCTGCTTTGGCTATTGCTCGCGAAGATATCGATTTGTGTCTGAAAGCCTTAGCCGAGTCTTTGGCTAAGACTAGAGAGCTTTTCGCTGGACGCGCTTAAGAGTTCTCCGCTAGAGCGAGTATACTGCCTGCGGCCTTTAGTTTGAGCTCTTTGGCCCAGGCAGCTCCAAACGTTTTTCAACTAATTATCGACTCAATAGAGTCCTACCCACAGAACATGGGAATGTTAAGTCTGCCAACGAACGATGGCTTTTATAGCGAAAAGCTTGTCGTTTCCAGATTCGGCGGAAAAAAATAAGGAGGGCGGCGTCTCTCCGCAGCCGACTGGCTTTTCAGCTTGACGGCAGTTCGCTTTCGTCTCAGTCTCAATAGTAACCGGAGGAATTATGACCTACGTAGCCCGCAGCATTATTGCAAAAGGCGACCCCAGAGCCGCTTATGAACTTGCCAAAGACATGGAAAGCTTTCCTAAATTCATGCCCGACGTTCAGAGCGTGGAAGTTGTCAAACGCGGCGAAAATATGACCGTTACCGATTGGAGTACAGAGATCGACGGCACTGAAATCATTTGGACCGAAGAAGACCATTTCGACGACGAGCATTTAACGGTCAGCTACAAGCTTATTGAAGGCGATTTGGACAAATTTGAAGGGCAGTGGATTTTTGAACCTTGCGAAGAAGGGTGTAAAATTACTCTCACTGTAGACTTCGATTTCGGCATTCCTGAACTGATTCACTTAATCGGCGGAGTTTTGGAAATTAAAGTTACCGAAAACTCTGACATGATGCTTAATAGTATGAAATCACGTATTGAAGGACAGGCCTAGACAGTGAATCACTTTGGCTTCTTAATTCACCCTTTGGGAATGCGCGATATTATCCGCCATCTTCCCAACGTAGCCGGTAAACGTGAGCCTTTGGTTAAAAAAGTTCTTGAGTGGACTCCTTCTTATCATGCTTCTCATATAACCGGAGTCACTTCAGCCTACGACGGCAGCGAAATTGATGGTGACTTTTACACAGTTCCTCTTTTTCCTCAGCAAATCACCGGTTTAGATCGCCAACTAGTATTGGGGCGTATTATAGACGCATGCAAGTTAGCTGAAGCTGACGGAGCTCAGATTGTCGGCTTAGGAGGCTACACATCAGTAGTAGGCTCGGCCGGCTTAACCGTAGCCAAAGAAATGGATATAGCTGTAACTAGTGGCAATAGCTATACCGTAGCTACCGCTGTAGAAGGTGCCACCAAAGCTTGCGAATTATTAGGACTCGATCCTAGTAAAGCTACCGTAGCTGTGGTAGGAGCAACAGGTTCAATTGGCAGCGTTTGCTCCAAGATCTTAGCCAAACGTGGCGTAGGCACGCTCATTTTGTTAGGCCGCTCTGAGCAGCGTCTAGCCAACATAGCCGAAGAGATTCACTCACTTTATCCAAAAACCAATATAGAAATTTCTATCGATATGGGCCCGAATATCAGACGTTCCGATTTGGTAGTAAGTTGTACTTCCTCTGGAGGAGACATCTTACAGCCCAATATTTTCAAGCCCGGCTCAGTTATATGCGATGTGGCCGTTCCCCACGATGTTTGCCGCGAGGTGGCTCAGTTGCGTCCAGATGTTTTAGTTATTGAAGGCGGTGTCTGTGTAGCTCCTGGCAAGAATCCTAAATTTAATTTTGATTTCGGTTTCCCTGAGGGAATTTGCTTAGCTTGTATGGCTGAAACCATGATTCTTACCTTAGAAGGCCGCTTTGAAGACTTTTCTATTGGTAGGGGACTTCAAATAGAAAAAGTGGAAGAGATAAGCCGTCTGGCTAAAAAACACGGTTTTAAACTGGCCGGTTTCCGCGCTTTTGATGAGCCGATTACTGATGAGCGCATTGAGCAAGTCAGAACTTTATCCAAGGAGCGCAATAAAGATTCGCGCACATTCCAAATATGACAGATCAAGCAGACAACAAGACAATGAAGCGTGTAGTTAGTGTAAGTATCGGTTCCTCTACCCGCGATCACAGTGTGAATACCGAGCTTTTAGGCATTCCTTTTGAGATTTCCCGTCGTGGTACCGACGGTGACTTGCGTAAAGCCAAAGAAGTTCTCAAAGAACTCGACGGAAAAGTGGACGCTATCGGTCTGGGTGGTCTCGACGTATATTTATATAGTAAAACCAAACGCTACGCTTTGCGTGACGGTTTGAAGCTTCTTCAGCTAGTCGAGCACACTCCCGTCGTTGATGGCAGCGGTCTCAAAAACACTTTAGAGCGCGAAGTTATCAAAATGCTAGCTAACGACGAGCGCATTCCTCTCAAAGGCAAAAAGGTTTTGATGGTTTGCGCTTTGGATCGCTTCGGCATGGCCGGGGCTTTGGAAGAAGCCGGAGCTAAAGTTACCTATGGAGATCTAATTTTCTCTTTAAATTTAGATCAGCCCATATTAAGTTTGGATGAGCTGGCCGAAAGAGCCGACAAATTATTACCCGATTTTTGCAAATTGCCTATAAGCATGCTTTATCCCACAGGCAAGAAGCAAGCGGACATTGAGCCTACTCCATTAACAGATAAATATTATCAAGATGCCGAGATTATAGCTGGCGACTTCCTTTTTATCCGTCGCCATCTTCCCGACCATTTGGAAGGCAAAACGATTATCACCAACACAGTCACTAGCAAAGATCTTGACGAATTGCGCAAACGCGGTGTAACATACTTGGTCACTACTACGCCCGAGTTTAGCGGACGCTCCTTCGGCACAAACGTTATGGAGGCCGTAATGCTGGCGATTTTAGGTAAAAAATGGGAAGAAGTCGAACCGCAAGATTACTTAGATTTAATCAAGCGTCTCGAGTTTAAACCGCGTGTTGTCAAGCTTCAGAACTAATCTTCTTCCATTCTCTTATATATCAACGCATTTAACGCTATGCGTCGGAGGCAAAATATGGCTAACGAAAAAACCAATTATTTAACCAGGCAAGGTCTGATTGATGCTCAACAGAAGCTCAACTATTTAAAAACCACCAAACGTGAGCAAATTGCTGAGCGTATCCG
>DHKB01000064.1 GCA_002407045.1 Candidatus Bruticola papionis
CTTGATTTTACAATTAACAAAAATGTATATTTTTTTGCTAAAGCTTGTTCATTCCATAGTTAGCGGGCATTTTATAAGCGGTTGCGGAAGGAAAGGTATAGATATTCAAAGTCTCCGTTTCTCGGGTATATTGGCTGCGTTTTCACCTATAGCAAGCTTCAGGCGTATGAAAGCCTTTCGCTTTGCTATAGGTGAAACTCCGCTATTTCTGCCGAAACGGATACTTTCAGTGTTTGTAGGTTTCGTCCAAGGCTTTCGGCGTAAATGGGCCGCTATGGCCTCTTATAGAAAATAAGTAACCATACGGCCTCCCGCCAAAGCCAAGGACTACACCGAGCTCATTTGTGCACAGCATTTTGGGCTGCGCAACATTGTTACACTTGCTGCGCCCGCATTTTTGGGTTATAGCCCGTTCATTTCATAGCTAGCGTAGTTTTTTTGCCAACAGGCGGAGGCAGGGGCGATGAAAGGCGAAGAATATTGGCCGTTAGGCCAGTGAAGCCGAAGCGTAGATATAGCAATAAAATGAAGCTAACACAAAATAGCTAATGGGCGGGCGGAACACTATCAGCGTCGCTAAGCTAAAAAACTACGTAGCCAACAAGCAGACAAGCCGACACTAAACGCTAGATACAAAAAGGAGTAGCGCCTCCATTAAAGGAGGGAACGGCGCTTTGGTTGCAAAATAGGCCAGTTAGCTATGTACACTTCAGAATCTTCTCCAGCTTTAAAAGAATCTTACGACTGGTGCCGACAACTGACGCAAAAGCGAGCTCGCAATTTTTATTTTGCTATTCGCCTTTTGCCTAAAGCTAGACGCGACGCCATGTGCGCTGTCTATGCTTTTTTCCGTCAATGTGACGACATTTCAGACGCGAAAAATGTTTGCAGCCGCCGTGAGCGCTTAGAGCAATGGAAACAAATTATCCAAGGCCAAGATCCAACTTCTTTTATGCCTGGCTTGTTGGCTTTACGCCATGCGGTAAAAAAATACCATATTAGCCCTCAGCCTTTTCTCGATTTAATCGACGGCATGTTTACCGACTTGGAAGAGATTCACTTTCAAACTTTTGATGAGCTCTACACTTATTGCTACAGAGTAGCTTCCACTGTAGGTCTGGTGTGCATAAGCATTTTCGGAGCTCCCGATAAGCCTGAAGTATACAAAATGGCCGAATACCACGGCGTCGCTTTCCAGCTTACCAACATTTTGCGCGATATAAACCACGACGCCCTCGAAGGCAGAGTTTATATACCCGATGAAATTTTAGAGAAATTTGCCATTACCAGAGAGTCCATTTTAAATAGGACTTACAATGAGCAAAAGATGGCCTCTTTAATCGATTATATGGCTAAGCTAGCTCAAAGCTACTACGACCGCTCCGAGTTTTTGCCCTATTTTATTCCTCTCCCCAGCCGAGTTTGCCTCAGAGCTATGACCAATATTTATCATGGCATTCTGAAAAAAATTGAAAATATGGGAGTGGAGACTTTGCGCCAAAAGGCCCGCCTCAGCTTATTGCAAAAGCTTATAGCTATAGCTATGGCCTATTTAACTACTTGGGCTGATTTTTGGCGCGAAAATTTCTTATCGGCCAATTAAGAATTATGCGAAAAATAAAAACTATTTTGGCTTTGCTCTTTGCCATGACGGCTACAACCTTGGGCGATATTTTTATGGCCCGCTTGCTTCGTCCTTATGAAGGTGTACAAATTGCTGGACTAAGCCAAATTTATAATATAGCCATAAGCTTACTTTGCAGCCATACTTTTTGGATTGCAGTAGCTTGCTTTTTGACTTTCTTTATTACTTGGCTAAGTGTACTTTCTTACGAAGATCTCTCTTTTGCCCTACCTCTAACAGCCATTACTTATATATTGAATGCCTTCTTGGCTGGACCTATGTTAGGAGAACACATAAGTACTGCTCGCTGGGTAGGCACTTTTATTATAGGTATAGGCGTAGTTGTTGTTTCGCTTAGCGAAGGCAAAAAAGCCGAACAAGCGGCCGAATCCCCTACTTCGGCCGAAGATACCAAAGCTAAAATAGCTTAGTCGGAAATACCAGCCATACAACGGAAATCGCGCCCTTCTTGCCAACCACGCTCTCTTAAGAAAGCCCGAATTTCTTCCCTGGAATTGGGGTTGCCCACCGCTGTTACCAAAAAATAGCCTTCTGGAGCGGGCAATTGCTCCAAGCTGAGCACTTTCAAACCGCAAATAGTTTGACCATGACGAGCCGGAAGAATATCGGTATAGTAGGCAGGCTCTAAACCGTGAGCGCGTAAAGTTTTGGCTAAAGCTTTACCATTGGGGCCAGCTCCCCAAATAATCAACTTGCGCTTGTCAAATGGCAAACTGCGCATCCCCTGTTCCTCCTGAGCGGGCGTAAAGAAAGCTTTCAAGAAGAAAGTCACTTTCAATTCACGTAAAGCATCATGGCTACAACGCTGATCTACCCTAGTAAGACGCTTAGGCAAATCGCGCCAGAAAAAGAGCGTCTTTTCCACTTTAGCCATCTTTACGCCCTTAAGCCACATACGCAACCAAAGCTGATAATCTTCCGGCCAGCGTCCGTCTTCATAAAGGCCCACTTCTTCCAAAGCAGAACGGCGCAACAATACCGAAGGATGAACTAAAGGGCTCTCCACAAAAATGTCGCGCTCTAAAATTTCTGGCAAACAAGCCTTATTGAGCCAACGCTCATAACGCATCATGCCTTCAGTAATCGATTTTTTAGGAAAAACGCGAATCTTGCAACCTACAGCAGCAATATCGACATGAGCTTGTAAATAGCGCATTTGTTCGGCAAAACGCTCAGGGTGAGAAATATCGTCGCCATCCATACGAGCGATAAAAGGAGCGCGGCTCTGTTTAAAGGCGAAATTGAGCGTATCTACAATACCGCCGTGGCCTTTGCGAAAAACACGTAGGCGAGGATCGGTTGTCGCTAAACTTTCGGCTATTTTTACCGTATCATCAGAAGAACCGTCATCAACCATAATCAGTTCCCAAGACTTAAAGGTCTGACGACAAATGGATTTTACTGCACTAACTAATGTTTCTGCGCAATTGTAAATAGGCATTAAACAAGAAATGGTCGGCTTATTTACGGCACTATAACGCAAAAAGCGCTCATATTTAGTGGCCTTTTGCTTACCTAATTTTACTCCCAAGCGATCAGCCCAAGCTTGCACTTCTTCTTGTAAAACGTCGCCTCTTAAAGTTTCTAGTTCCAATTCATATTCGGTATGCTCAGAATCAAAAGACGTACAATCTAATTCAAATTTTTCTTTGCCTTCCAAACCGGCAGCCCTAATAGGCCAAACGCGACGAAGATTGGTAACTTCGCCTACAACTTGCAGAGCGCCCTCGAAACCATCTTGGCGAATTTGCTGGTACACTTTACCTTTACCCACAGCTTGCAACTGGCCTCTACTAATAGCCAAGGCCACCTCGGCACTCACTTCTTCTTCTATTTCTAAAGCCGAAAAATAACCATCTTCTAAAGACAAGCCGCGTTTATAAACAAAAAGCCAGCGCCCATTTTCCTCGCGCAAACGCAACATACTGCGCCTAGCAGCAAAGTAAGCGTCTTCAGTATCTAAATAAACATTTTTTTGGTGCAATTCACGCTCGGCTTTTCCCAGAGCTTCTTGCAATTTCAACCAATCTTGACGATGGCTAATTATCCACTTCAATTCTTGTTCGGTGTTTTTTAAAGGCGCATTTTGGCTTACCATATAATTACTCAATTCCCATAGAACTTTCAAAAAAGCCGCACTTACCTTATTTAGCGCAGGAAGCCCGACATTTTAGGAAAAATTTAATATTTGTTCAGGAGTACAATCTTTAGAAAGAGAGCAAACTTTTCCTAGTTTATGATCAAGAAACTTTTTTTAGGTCTAACTGCGATTTTATCTCTCAGCCTTTTGGCTGCTTGCCAACCGCGCACAGAGCCAGCCTATCCAGAGCAAGGTTCATCACCCCAAATGAAGTCAGCCCAAATAGCCAAGACAGCTACTGTTTATATGACTTCCGACATTACTCCTGAAGGCTTGGCTGCAGTTTATAAAGCCTTAAATATCCATCCTCAAGGCAAAATTGCCATCAAATTGCACTCCGGCGAATCTGATAAAAGCAATTATCTACGTGCTTCCTTAATCAGCAATTTTATCAAAAGCTTCCATGGCACTATTGTAGAATGCAATACCGCTTACGGTGGCAACCGCGCTGATACAGCTTCCCACCAAAAAATGATCGAACGCCACGGTTTTGCCGATATGGCTCCAGTCGATATTATGGACGCTGAAGGCGAAATAGCTTTGCCTGTTAAGGGCGGCCGCCACCTTAAGGAAAATTATGTTGGCAAGAACTTCCTCAACTATGATTACTTTGTGGTGCTCTCCCACTTCAAAGGCCACGCTATGGGTGGCTACGGCGGCGCTATAAAGAATACTTCTATAGGTATAGCCTCTTCTTCCGGCAAATGTTGGATCCATACCGCTGGACAAAACCGCCACAATTTTGCCGCTTCAGTCAAACAAGACGACTTTTTGGAGAGCATGGCCGAAGCCGCCAAATCTGTTTCCGATCACTTAAAAGGCAACATTGTCTACGTAAACGTCATGAATCGCCTTTCTGTCGATTGTGATTGTAATGGCAACCCCAAAGAGCCGGAAATGAAAGATATTGGCATTTTGGCTTCTACCGATCCTGTAGCTCTCGATCAAGCTTGCCTGGACTTAGTTTATGCCGCCCCCGACAATAAAGCTTTGGTAGAACGCATTGAATCAAAGCATGGTGTTCACCAAGTGGAATACGGCGAAGAGATCGGCTTAGGAACTCGCAATTATAAACTGATTGATTTAGACAAAAAAGGATCAGATGTGGTAGTTGTAAGCCATTAGGCAAATAGATACTACTCTAGTTTGGAAGTAGAACTACAAAAAAAAGAGAGGAACGGCGCTTATGCACTGTCCTCTCTTTTTTTATCCAAACTTAAGATCTATCCAAGGGGGAAAAGTCTGGGTACCAGTTGTCTCATTTGTACTTTCCACCAAGGCCAATCGTGAGCAACATCGTACCCCCACAGCTCAAAGTTGTGGCGAATGCCTACTCTGTCCATTACTTCATGAATTTCACGACTGTAGTGAACACGCTCCCAAGCACCTTGGCCGCAAATAATATTTATATTACAACCATCTAAAGAGCGACGAATGTTAGGATCGTATAAATTGGCAATATAGCTTACTGGATTATGGAAATAGCAACGCTCATCAAAATAGCCATCTAAGAAGCAACTGATATTGTAGATGCCGCTCATACCAATGCACCAGCGGAAGATCTCGTGGTGACGGAACAAAGTATTGACAGCATGATAGGCGCCAAAACTGGCTCCCACAGCAGCTACTGGCAAAGGCCCGCCGCAATTGCTGAAGATGTAAGGCACCACTTCGTCGATAATGTAACGATCGTACAATTCTTGGCGCCAAATGCGCTCGCCAGGGCCAATAGACTCGTTATCTAAGCTCCAGTCGTTGACACTATTGATGGAGAAAATTTTAATGCGCCCGCTCTCAATATGATCAGAAAGGGCGCCTATCATACCAAAGCGCTCTAATTCTTCAAAGTCGGCCGACGCAGTAGGAAAATAAAGAACCGGCACACCCCAGTGACCATAAACGGCCACAGGCATATTAAAGCCCAAATGTCTGCTATAAAAGCTGGTCTTTTCTACGCGCATTAAGATGCTTGACAAACAACTAGACTCTGAAGCCTACAGCTTGTCATTTACCTCCCGCCTGTTTTCCTCACCTTTAAGCCAATATTCGGGGAAAGTCTGGCACTTTTCAAAACCGGGGCATCCTAAGCAACGTTTGCTGCGCATATTTACTTCACGCAAACGCTTGTCGCGGCACTGAGGCTCAAAAAAATCGAAATTATCAAAGTACTTTTCTAAATACTCTTCCTTGTAGAGAGCCATTCTATCCTCCTGCGGGCGTTGAAGCCCGGATAAGCTAACTGACTTTTGTTAGGTTTTTCACCTCAAAGCATACGTTCAACATTTTACCATAGATTTTTTATACGGGCAAGAAAACCCAACATAATGATACAGTTGCGGAAAATAAGCAAGTCCCTAATCAAGAATTACTTCTCAAAAGGCCACCTAAACGCAGGACAAAGGGGGTGTAGAGAAGAAGAGCTCGCGCAAGTTTTTTAAGAAGTGGCGTTCGGAAGCGGCTTAAATTGTCGATTTTGCGAAGTAGCAGCGCTCGGCAGAGGGATAATTTGGAGAGCGTTTTGTTACTTTTTTTGACTTAGTTGTTCGCAATCAAGCATAGTTGAGCGAACGTGATGCAATAAGCAATCGACTAAACTAAGCCTTCTAACGTCACCGAAAATATTGGCTGTGCGGTAACAAGAACCGCCCAACGAGGTTTGGGCCAGCAATTTTGCAATTGTTCACTAGCGTACAGGAGGGATGGTTATGTTTTTTGATTGGTTTAAGAGCAAAAAACCGACTTTAAAGCTTAAAGCTAAGCAAGAAATTGAAATCGAGTTTTTTGCTGACGAAACCTATAAAACCTACTTCACTACGGTGTTGGATGTCAGACGCAAGGAGATTATCCTAAAAAGCCCTGGCACTGAACGGCGTCCTGTGAAGATGGAAGCTGGACAGCACCTAACCGTCACCACTCTAGATGAAGACAAATTGTACTACTTCGAAACCGAAGTAACCGACGCGGGAGAACGCGAATTTGATATTGCCACCCCTACCAACGTCGAAAGCGAAGATGTGCCCAAGTTTGACGAGCATACCAGCATTGAAGCTCCGGTCAATGTAGAATATCGCGCCATGAAGTTGGCTCACAGTCAGTCTGCTCAAACCGTCTCTATTAGCCTGAACAACATAGTTTTAGGTTGCAATATTGCCATTCCCGAAGGCACCGACCTCCATGTAGAAGTTCAAGTGCCCGGAACTCCCGTTTTCTCATTTAAGGGCAGAGCTTTAGCTTCTAAGCCCAATCCCAGCAGCAAAGGCAAGAAGTTCCTCTGCGAAGTTGAATATGCCGAAGATGCCGCCAAAGAAGATCGCTTGGCCATTATGCGCTACGCTGTCTATCTTAAACGCCGCGAGCAGCGTCGTGTAGCCCGCGGAGAAGATCTTATCGACAAAAAGCCTTAAGCTGCCCACTCTCAGTAAAGCCTGCGATATAGCTTCGGTTGCAAATTTTCAACTCCAATAAAAAGTCCAGTCTGTAGAGCTGTTCCTAAGGGCCTCTCCCAGGCTGGGCTTTTTTGAATAGGCCCGGCGCTTGAGCATCAAGCACTAGCAAAAAGAATTGTGTGCCGGGCCGGAATGCTTTTAATAGCAGAATTTGCACCACCACGAAAATAAAAAGAACGCCAAAATTAAAGGAGTAGCTGCCGTGTGCGGTATAGCCGGTATTCTCTATAGATATTCTGAATCCAACCAGAAATTAAATTGGGACGAGTTTCTCAAAGAGCTACAAAATATCGTTTTAGCTAGAGTCGATATTGAAAACCCTCCTAACGAAGCGGTTTCAGCTTTAGAAGAAAAAGTATCCTCTCTCAAGGAATATCAAGCTTTTTCTACCATATGGGACAACACAGAATTGGCCAGCCAGTTGCAAAAAGCAGCCGACTCCATCCTCGAGTTTGAAAAACACTCCAAAGAGTGCATTCTCAATTCCAAGAATCCCTTGCCTACCAATTTAGTGGAAAATTGGAATTCTTTGGGTGTGCGTTTACGCGACATTGCCTGGACTATTTCTCAAGATGTTTTGGGCAATATTGGCAGAGTAAAGCTTATACTTCCAGACTTTGTCAAAGCAGCCAGCCTTGACGCTTGGAAAATTACGGCCGTCCTCAATAATATGGATCGTCTGGAAGTACGCGGTCGCGACAGTTTAGGTATAAGCGTCAGTCTCCACTTTTCTTCTTCCCAGAGTTTTGAAGATTTTTGCGCTACTATCACCCGAGCTGGCTTAGAAGAAGAATTTACCAAACGTCTTAAATGTCCCACTTTGGAGAATTTAAGCATTCGCCTCGATTCTCACAGCCTCGCAGCCCCTTCTTTGATGTTTATTTACAAAGTATCTCAAGAAGTAGGCGCTTTGGGCGACAATGTAGCCGCTATTAGGCGCAATATCAAAGCCGATCATATACTTTGGCATGCTTTGGGCTCCAAGTCTGTAGAGACCAATGTGTGGTCTCATACTCGTTGGGCTTCTAATGGCGTTATCAATATTGCTAATTGCCACCCTGTCGACGAACAAACTGAGCCTACTTCGGAAGAAACCGATCGTTATTGGATTAGCGGCGCTTTAAATGGCGATGTAGACAATTTCCAAGCTTTGGCCCAAAAGGTGAAATTGGCTGATGGTCTCTCCATTTCTCCCAAGATTACTACCGACGCCAAAATTATCCCCGTCTTGGTCGATTATTACTACCGTCGTTGCCATGATCTCAAGCAAGCTTTCTTTAAAGCCGTCAACGAATTTGAAGGCTCAGTGGCTATTTGTCTTAGCTCCAGCTTAGAGCCAGGACGCACTTATTTAGCTTTAAAAGGCAGCGGTCAATCACTCTTTATCGGCTTATGCAAACAAGGCTACGTTTTTGCTTCCGAAGTGTATGGTCTTGTTGAACAAACCAACCGTTATATTCGTTTAGATGGTGCCACCGAACATATTCCTGGCCATCCTGAAAGTGCCGGTCAAATCTTTATCTTGAATGATAAAGCTACTGAGCTAGAGGGCTTGGAAGCTTTCCATTTGGACGGTTCCCCTATTGAGCTGAGCGAAAAAAATATCAGAATCGCCGAAATTACTACCCGCGATATTAACCGCGGCCATTTTGAGCACTTCTTACTGAAAGAGATTTTCGACGCCCCCAGCTCTATCGAGAAGACCTTACAAGGCAAATACTTTATTGAAAACAAGTTTGATGGTCAAGCTAAAGTCAATTTAGGCCCTGAAGTCTTCCCCGTCGAATTGGCTGAAAAATTTAAGAATCGTCAGATCAGCCGTATTCTCTTAATAGGCCAAGGTACAGCGGCCGTAGCTGGCATAGCCATTGCTTCTATGATGCAACGCGCCCTTAAAGGTTCCGACATCGAAGTGCGAGCTATTAAAGCCACTGAGCTTTCCGGCTATTCTATGGAAGAGAATATGGCCAAGACGCTCATTATCGCCGTTTCTCAGTCGGGCACCACTACCGATACAAACCGTACTGTAGACATGGTTAGAGCTCGCCAAGCTTCCGTTTTGGCCATTGTCAATAGGCGCAACTCCGATTTGACTTATAAAGTAGACGGAGTTATGTACACCAGCGACGGTCGCGATATTGAGATGTCGGTTGCTTCTACCAAAGCTTTCTACAGTCAAGTGGTAGCTGGCTACCTCTTAGGCTTAAATATAGCCTCCTTGATAGGCACTATAGGCAATAAAGAAGTACGCCGCGAGTTGCAAGAGCTCTTAAGCTTGCCTAATAAGATCGCTTCAGTTTTACAAAATCGTCACGATATTGAAGTGTTGGCTCGCCAATATGCCACCACCAGACGCGACTGGGCGGTCGTAGGTAGTGGCAGCACCAAGGCGGCCGCCGACGAAATTCGCATCAAACTGAGCGAGCTTTGCTATAAGTCGATAGCTACCGACTATATCGAAGATAAAAAGCATATCGACCTCTCTTCCGAGCCGCTCACCTTAGTGTGCACAGCCGGTTTGCCTGCCATGGCTTTGCGCGATTCGGTTAAAGAAGTGGCCATCTTCCGCTCTCACAAATCGCTCCCCATTGTCATAGCTACAGAAGGCTTTGACGAATTTGAGCATTACGCCGCTGGTGTCATTTACGTTCCTTGCGCTTCGGCCAACGCTTCCGTCTTGTTAAATACCGTAGTTGGCCACTTATGGGGCTACTATTGCGCTCTCTCTATCAATGACGGAGCCAACTTGCTTAAGCCCGGCCGCGCTTTAGCTGTAGAGCATTTAACTAGCGATGGTGGTTTAGTTCTCAACCAAACTAACATTAGGCGTATGCTTACTGTAGGCAAAAAGTTCCAAGAAGATCTTAAGCAAGGGCGCTTCAATAGTTCCCTCTCTGTCGATTCGGCAGTGCGCTTGTCTTTAATGTTCCAGTATTTCACTGGTGTTCGTTCTTTGCGTCAATTTACGGCTGAGTTTAAGGGCAATAGCTTAGTCGAAACTATGGTAACTTTGCTTTCTCAAGCTATTCAAGAGCTTTCCCGTCCTATCGACGCTATTAAGCACCAAGCTAAGACCGTTACAGTGGGTATTTCTCGTTCTGAGGAATTAGCCGAAGGGCCTATCTTTGAAACCTTGCATGATTTCAATATTACTCCCGACGACTTGCCTTACCGCGATTTGGCCTTCTTGCGCGCTTTAAGCAAAACTATCGATAAGGTTGTGGGCGTCACTCTCTATGAAGTAGACGGACTCAACACCTTAAATGAAGTTGTCGACACTACTCGCATTAAGGTAGTTAAGAAGAGCGGTATCTCCCTGAATATGCACTCCCGCTCCGAAAATGGTTCTCCTTTGGTAGGTACTAAGCAATGGGTAACCAACAACCGTCGCTCTTATGTAGGTCACGGTCACAATGACGCCTTGCCTATGCTTATCGCTCCGGTTATTACCACAGGACGCGTCGATCACTTAGTGTTGCTCCACTTGCACTTTAAGCAAGATTTGCCTTTAGCCGACAGAGTCGATGTTATTAAGAACTTAACTAACCGCTATGGCGATTTAGTAAGTCAAATTGAAGAGACCAATATCACTTGGCATGATGAATTCCTCAATTTGCTTAGTGTAGAAGAATTGGCTACTCTCAGAGCCGCCGTTTTGGCTGAGCTGATTATTAAACGTCGCTCCTAAAATATACTTTGAGCCAAGTGCTTCAGACGCTGTTCCCAAGCACATTAAGCTTATAAAGCCAATAAAAATGCAGCCTCACTAAAGTGGGCTGCATTTTTATTGGTAGCGACAACTTTATCTTAGTCGTCCACCACACTAGGTGTACGCATAGGCAACCAGCCGGGCGTATTAGTTGCAATAATAGCCTTAGGATCTTCTTTTTGGCCGCGACGATATAATTTAATTAAATTGTATTTGCCTTTGTGGATCTTAATTAAGTAAATATCGCGAATATCCAGTTTGCGTGCCAAAGAGAAAGTACCGGTAGCTCCTTGCCAACAAGGGCGAGCCCCTTTTTCTTTAGGGTCAGCACCAATAGAGTGTAAGTAAGCGCACATCTCTTGACGATTCTTCACACCGTGCTTATAAGCGCTAAAAATAATATTAGCTGCGTCATAAGCGCTAGCATCTAAGTGGGAAGGAGAAATTCCACCAAAAAGATTGCGAAAACGCTCGGTATAAAGTTTGGTAGCTGGCTCGGGACTATCACTATGGAAATAGCCAGAAAGGATTAAGCCTTCTACAGCATTGCCACCTACGGTAATCAGATCTTTAGTAAAAGGAGCCACCTGACCAGCGATAGGCATTTTTAAACCGCGAGAGCGTAACTCTTTAGCAAAAAGAGCCAGAGGCGTACCGCGATGGTCAGAAAAGAAGACACAATCTACGCCATCTTGTTCCAGCTTATCGATAACTTTAGCAAATTTTACTCCAGTAAACTTAGTTTCTGAGCCGATTT
This sequence comes from Candidatus Bruticola papionis, assembly GCA_002407045.1. Classification (GTDB taxonomy): domain Bacteria; phylum Vulcanimicrobiota; class Xenobia; order Xenobiales; family Xenobiaceae; genus Bruticola; species Bruticola papionis. Next base: position 11,698 of record DHKB01000064.1, read on the forward strand.
CACCGCCCATAGCTTTAAAACTGCTTCGAAAATATTCGGCCACGTTGGCCGAAAGCACGCTGTCTCGATCGACGACGATACCTACTTTGCGATAGCCATTTTGTAGCAAATAGCGAGCAATAACGGCACAGCGAGCGGCATTGGTGTCACTAGCGGTAAAGATACAACTTCCTTGCTCCCAAATACCAGGAGCAGAAACTACCGGAGTAAGAATCGGCAACTGAGCAGAATTAAATAAAGGCGACAAAGCTAAAGAAAATTGAGAACTAAAGGGGCCTATTACTCCCAAATATTCTTTATCATTATTGATACTGCCGCAAATACCGGCTGCAGTTTCCATGTTGGAGCGGTCGTCGTAAATATCGACAATAGCTAAACGTCCATCTTTAGCGCCGCCATTTTTGTTAAAATTGCGCTGAGCCATAGCTATACCATAAAGCAAACGATAAGCTTCAGGAGCGTCACTGCCAGAGAGCGTCATAAAAGCCGGCACTCTGAAGTAAGGTTTGCCACTTAAATGCACATTGACATTTTCCATCATTATGTGCGCTTCGGCGTCGCTAGGGTGTCTGGTAATAGCTTGAGCTAGACAAGCCATAGCCTTAGGCCAATTTTGCTGGTTGATATAGAGACGAGCCGTCTCTTTATCGGGATTGACCAATTCGTAAGGAATATCAAATTCCCAGCCCTGACTGTTTTTTAAGTGGCAAAAGCCTCCCCAAGCGCCCCAAATAAAGAGCAAACTGCAAATTAGGATCAATATAGGAGCCAGCTTGGAAGTTGTAGCCGCTCGCGGCGCTTTAAGGCTGCGTTCTCCTTTAGAGCTGGCATTAGCTACAACAACATGGCGAGGTTTTTTTATACTTTGGGCTGCCACCCGGCGAAAAGATTCAGCTCGCAGCTCATCTTTAAGTATGGGGTCATCAGCGGCTACCGAAGAAAGGATAGAAATCAAATCCCTAATAATTTGCTCCATATTTTGGTAGCGATCTTCGGGATTTACTTGCATGCAACGCAACACCAATTTAGCAAAATCGGGGTTGAGTTTAGGACAATGAGGAGCCAGCTGGTGGCGGCCATACACCGGTGAGGGCGGCTTGCCGGTCAAAACGAAATACAAAGTGGCGCCAAAAGAATAAATATCACTGCGAGCATCAGTCTGGGCAGAGTCGTCCCACACTTCCGGAGGAGCATAACCCACTGAACCGACAGCAGAAGTGTCGCGTTTTTTTGTAGGATCAAAAAAGCGAGCCAAACCAAAGTCGATAAGTTTTATATGGCCATCGGAACTAACCATAACATTTTCCGGCTTAAGATCGCGGAAAATAACTGGCGGCTCCTGGCTGTGCAAATATTCTAAAACGCGAGCTATTTCTAAAGCCCAACGTAAAACATCCACTTCTCCGGGCGGCCCGTTTTCTTCTACTAGCTGAGCTAAAGTACAGCCTTCGATTTCTTCCATAAGCAAAAATGTGGAGTCACCTTCAGAGAAGAAATCGACTATAACTGGCAAACTGCGATGAATTAAAGTAGAAAGCAACCGGGCTTCGCGTTCAAAGCTACGTTTTGCCTCGGCTAATTGGGATTTATCGCGAAAATGGAGCTCTTTAAGAGCCCAAAATTTGCCAGGCAAACGCAAGTCGGTCACTTTATAGACGGCCCCAAAGCCGCCTTTACCCAAAAGGCCCACCACTTTGTAGCGCCCTTGCAAAATTTTACCTTTTTCAACAGCAGAGGCAGGCTCATTTTCAATTTCTTTGATAAAGCCCGAAGTTGGCAAAGCCATAGGCCCAGCGGCCATTTTAAATTCCGGCTGCTGGGAGGCCTTTTTATCATTTGTAAGATCTTTTTCAGCCACTATCCTACCCCACTTCTTCAACAGGAACTGTGATAAGTATAACCATGCCTACAGCCGGAGCGGCTTTAGCTTCGATAGTGCCATTATGTTTGCGCACAACTTCGCGCACCAGTCCCAAACCGAAGCAACTGCTCAAACCGGGGTGAGAATTGGCAAAGAAAGGCTCAAACAAGCGAGGCAATTCTTCTTTGGAAATGAGCGTACTGTTAGTAACAAACTCTACCTGTACTTGATGATCTTTATAAGCGGTGCTGACTTTGACAAAAGGATTGGGCGTTTGTTCGATTTTAATTAAATCACGCAGAAAAGCCAAAATATTGGCAAAAGCTTGAGACCATTGCGTAGAATTGGCTCTTACTTGCGGCAATTCGGCATATTGCACCTGAGCGAGGATTTTATTTTCAGAGAAATCGTCACGCAAAAGCTCCAAGCTGTCGGCTACCACTTGATTTATATCGGTAGAAGCACGCACAAACTGAGAGAAGCTGACTTTATTTTCATTTTCTATAGAAGTGCGAGAGTAAACTAAAAGCTTTTCGATTATACCTTTGCACTTTTGCACTGCGTCTTGGATAATGTGCAAGCGACGCGAATTGACAGGATCTTGCGAAGTGCGCGACAAGCTGCTCACCATAGTTAAAACAGCGCTCAAAGGTTGGCTCAATTCGTGAGCCACACCAGCTGCCAAACGGCCTACGCCAGCTAAGTGGCTTTCTTGGGCAATTTCGCCTTTAAGTACTTGTATTTCTTCGTGAGCTTTAGTCAGCGCCTCTTCACGTACAAAACGGGGCGCCATTAAAGAAGCTACCGAAGCAGCGGCCTTCATAAGGCTGCGCTCTGTCTCTCCTGGCTTATTGATACTATCCCAAACAGAGATCATGACGCCGCCGCCAGAATGACCATGCCATACAGGCACAGCTATCATCCAGCGCCCTGAAGCTCTAGATTCGGCCATTTCCCCACTGTCCCAGGCTTGTTTAAGCAAATCTTTTACCATGCCAGGGCCAGTCTCTTCAGCGGTACTGCCAGCTTTAGCAGCTAAACGGAAGCCAGTCTCTTCGTGGCCAGGTTGCAAGTAAAGTGTGCAACCATTGGCTTCAATTTCATCTAAGCAAGCCTGGCATAACAACTGGGCCTGGCTAGCAAAATCATCAGTAATAAGTGGCGCCTCTTGCAAAGCCAAAAGGCTGCGCTGGTAGGCGTCACGTTTGCGCAATAAGTTATAAGACCACCAAGAGTAGAAGAGGGCCAGCGAAGTGGCAGCCAGCCAGACAATGTAAATCAACAAGGTTAAAGAACGAACCTCACCGCAATTAGTTTTTGCATTTGCTTTAACCTAAGTTTTTTCCCACCCGCGCCACTCTTCTCCTCTTATATAATTAGACTGCAGCAAATTTGCTGCAGCCTCATATTTTGGACATTATATAGATCGAATTGTATAATTATTACTAAAAATACATAAAAAGCTACATATTATACGTATATATTGCATCTATTCAGTGAAAACGTAAAAAAATGTAACAAATAACTAAAAATTTATTTTATCAGAAATTAAGGATTAGCTAGCTAGGAATATTACCTAAAATTCGGAGTTTTTGTTGTTCTATTGAGTTCTATTTTATCAAAAAACAAAAAAGGCCAGCCATAGCATTCCTATGGACATGGCCGCAAAGATAAGCTAAAATGCCATCACAGTGGTTTTCATGTAAAAAGGCACAACTCAAATAAGAGGGTGCGTTTCCGTTGTTCTTGTCGCAGCCTCCGACTTTGTTTCCAGACCTTTTCACGTAAGCTACTTACAGAAAGCAAAAAAACTTTTGCGAGAAGTTTAGAAGCTCTCTGGACTTCATAAAAAGACCTCTGAAACCCCTATTCGTGTTTGCAGAATCCGGAGCAGTAGCAGTTTGGCGACTTACCCACGCTCCGAATTCCATAGAAAAGGAGGGCTCCTTTCCTATGCCCGATTGTATCAAAAAGATACATTTCGGGCAATAGGCTTGGAGTGCGGTTTTTTTGTGATTACTTCTCTTACGTAGGAGACTCGTAATTAAATGCACTTAGCTAAGAAAAACATTTTTGGTTTCGCAACCATCGCTGCTACCGTAACTCTGAGCGCTGCTATTTTCGCCACCGGCTGCGGTGACAGCGGAGATTCTACTGCAGTTAATCCCTTAAATCCTGACAAAATTGCTAACGCAATTACCGTCAACTACGACCCCACTACCGAAGCTAACCTTATTAACAGTAAGGTAGAATCCTTGCGCTGGATTATTACCGATACTGACAGCGGCAAGCAGTTAGCCATCAGAGACACTGCCCAGAAGATAAACTACACTGGCACGACCACCAAAGCCAATGCTGCTTTGGCCGAGGAAGACACTACTTCTAACGACACTACCGCCGACGAAACTCCAGCTTCCGCTACTCAAAACGATAAGTGCTACGTCGTCTTAGGCGTGCCCAGCACTGTCTTCCAAAATATGGACAAAGTCACTCTTACTTATATTTACTATGATAAGAGTGGAAAGATTGTCGGCTTCGGTTCTGACATTAACGAGGTAACCTGGAATAACGATAAGAGCGGCAAGAGATACAGCGGCACTGTCGCCGACGGCAACTTCTTCTCTGTTGAAGGTGTAGAGTCCGAGTTGGTAGCGACTCCTGAGTTCATCAATAAAGGCGAAACTACCAAATTGGCTTACAATGTCACTTCCGGCAAGGATTCCGCCAACATTATCGGTTTAGTTGACGTTGAAGTTGGCTATGACGACGAAGATAAAGATTATTACATTAAGCCATCCAGTAATGGTATTGTCGGCGCTTATGAAGGCGTAAACTTTACTAAAGAGAGTGGTGTTTATGTAAATGCTAAGTTTGACAAAAACGCTACCAACCCCGGTACGTATGTATATGTCACTGACCGTACCCCCAGTGCCTTGAGTGTTAACACTACTTATGGTACTGAAAAAATAGTCCTGGTTCCTGAAAACGTAAAAGCGGAAGGACAAACCAAAGCTGCCGACTACGCTCTCGGTCAGACCAAAGCTACCGACAGCGAAAGAGACTACATCACTTACGGCATTCGTCAGTTACCTTTAAGAGTATACGTCTCCGATTGGAGCGATGGTGAAAGTGTCAAGCCTAGTGCCAATCCTACAGTTGGCACTGACAAAGTAACTTTCGCAGTTAAAGATAGCGCTCAGAAGGCTTTCAAAGCTGAAGATGTTGCAGTAGAGAATGGCGTAGTTAAGTTTAAACAGTCTAAACTTGACGCTGCTGTTCCTTTCACCGTAGTAGCCACTTATGGCGAAGCTACCGGCAAGTTGGAAGGCAGCAAGGCTGTCCCCGCTACTGTAGAAGTTGGTTTTGCCGGTAAAGACGCTACTGAGTTTACTACTGAAGTAAAAGGCGACTCTACTAAAGATGTTACCGCCAACCTCAAGATGTACGCTCGCTTTGTAGCTGACGGAGTAGATAGTTTGTCTCTCTTCGAAATTCCCAGCGATGCTGGTTTCACTTATCCCAGCACTGCTGCCCTTTTCGATGGAGACACGATCTACAAGGGTGAAGGTGCTACTGTCACTATCGCTACTGCCGAGCAGCAGAAGGCTAACGACTACTCTGTCACTATTAAGCAAGACAACAAGGTTAACGAGCTGAAAGTTAAGTTCTTAGAAAAGGAGACCACTCCTTACGCCGATCAGATTAAAGCTTTCGGTGCTTTCACTAAGCTTAACATCGACAACCTTCTCAACATGGTAATCGCTCCTAAGACTGAAGTAGATCCTACTCCCAGTCCCAGCCCCGCTCCCGGTGGTAACGAAGACCCCGACGCTGGTGACCAGCCCTAATAGTTCATCCCCCCAGCTTTTAGCTTATAGCTAGAGGCTCCTCGGCCCGGCTCTTTCCTGAGAGAGAGCCGGACCTTTTTTACTAAAATATCCAATTGCAAATCGAAATCGACATATACGAAGCTAGCCATTTTAGTACCTAATGCACCTAATTTATTCAAAAGCCTCGTTTACCACCCTATCATTACAAAAACGGTACATCAAAAAAAAAAAAAAGACAGAGCAAAACTTTTTATCAATAAGAACGTGTTTTTCTATAAGCACAAACGAGGGAAATCCCATATTATCGGGGATAAGTCCTATCATATCCTATCAAAAATACAAAATACCCAGCTTGTGAATTTCCTCTGGACATAAGAGCCATTATACGGTACAATGCCTGCACAGCATTTTTTCGTAAAAAAGCAAAAAACTAACTAGAGCCGCGTTTTTTTACGTGTTCTTTACGCGTCTCGTAGTTAGCCAAAAGGCTTTGAGCGAAAAGGCTGACGGACGGCATTGCGCTCTTTTTTGCGAGAAGAACAAAGGCCTTCCGAACCTTATCAAAACATCAGCTATACCTCTTGTACAACAGAATTGTGGCCGAGTGTAGTCTGGCAACTTAGCTATGGCCAAAATCCTGTGGGAAAGGAGGACTCCTTTCCTGTTCCCAGATTGTACCAAAAACATACAGTTCGGGCAATAGGCAAGGAGTGCTGTTTTGTTCATTTCTCTTTATTTAGGAGATTCGTTTTACATGACGTCACGTAACAAAAATATCTTCGCCTTCGCAACTATTGCTACTACTGCCGCTTTAGGCACCGCTTTATTCTCTGCCGGTTGCGGCGACAGCGGCGACACCACTCCTGCTTTTGTCTCCCCCGACAAAGCTGCCAACGCTATTGCTTTGTACTATGATGAAGCTACCCAAGCTACTTTCAAAAATAGTAAAATTGACTCTTTGCGTTGGATTATTACCGACAACAAAACTGGCAAACGTTTAGCTATTGGCAATAACGCTCAAGCCATTACCTTCCCCACCGAAAAAACTACCGACGCCGATAAAGACAGCTCCGTCAGCACTGCCAAAGACGAAACCGCTAACGACAAGTGCTACGTAGTTTTACAAATGGACGGCGAAACTTTCAAAAACGCCGAAGATGTTACCGTAGCCGCTATCTACTACAATGAAAAAGATGAAATAGCCGGTTTCGGCTCCAACTCCGACATTGAGTGGAACTACGACAAGAGCAAAAACAAGTTCAACGGTCAAGCCAACGCCAACTTCTTCTCAGAAGAAAATGTCAGCAACATCTATACCGAGGCTACTCCAAGGATGATTGCTAAAGATGGAGTTACCACTTTATCTTGTAACGTATACCCCAAAGATGAATCTGCCAAGCCGGTTAACATTATCGGCTTAGTTAAAGTTAAGATCGACGAGGGTGGCGACAAGTACATCCAGGCTGTCGATAACGGTATTCCCGTCCAATACAAAGGCATTGCTTATACTGATAAGTGGGGTATTGACGTAGATGTTGATGACATCAAAACAGCTTCCAGAGCAATAGATGTCGGTGCAACTGGTATATACGTAACTGATCGTAAAGTAACCGCTTTCGAAATTGTCAGCGACGATGTACTCATTCCTGAAAAGGTCGACGCCGCCGGTACTACTCCCGCTGTAGACTATGCTTTAGGCCAGACCGAGGCTGAAGGTACTATTGCTGGTACTAAACACCCCACAGAAGCTACTTACGGTGTACGCCAGGCTTCCTTGAAAGCTAAGGCTACTGAATGGGATAGCGCAACTGATAAAGGTGAAGTTCCCGCTATATATGCTAATTCGGTCAGCAATTTATACTTAGATGGCGTCACCTACACAGTTAAAGATGGTACGAGCGTTGCTAAAGACGTTGCCGTTGCAGATGGCGTAGTCAGCTTCAACCAGAAGAGCTTAAGTGAAGCCAAAGCTTTCACCGTCGAAGGAACCTATAAAGGCGAACTCGCCGATAGTGAGGGTATTACCAGCACTAGTACAGTAAACGCTATTCCCGCTACTGTGGAAGTTGGTTTCGGCCAAGAAACTAAGGATCCCAACGGTACGACTTCTATCGCCAAAGACTTCGCTGATAAAGTAGAAGGCAACTCTACTCAAGATGTTACCGCCAACCTTAAGATGTACGCTCGCTTCGTCACTGGTGGAGTAGGTGGTTTCACTTCCTACCTCTTCGAAATTCCCAGCACTGCTGGTTTCACTTATCCCAGCACTGCTGCCCTTTTCGAGGGAGACACGATCTACAAAGTTGACAATCCTACTGTCACTATCGCTACTGCCGATCAGCAGAAGGCCAACGACTACTCTGTCACTATTAAGAAAGACAACAAGGTTAACGACCTGAAAGTTAAGTTCTTAGAAAA
>DHKB01000040.1:0-40400 GCA_002407045.1 Candidatus Bruticola papionis
ATATCGGTAGCGCAGGCCTCTGGCCGCCAGGCCAGTGAAGCCGGAGCGTAGATATGGTAAAAAATGTAGCTAGCACAAAATGGCTAACGAGCGGGCGGTACACTATTAGCGTCTCTAGGCGGAAAAACTACACAGCCAAGTAGATATAGCGTTTGCCCTAATAGCCAGAAGTACCATCTTGGCTGACGTTGAGAACGCTGTCACGGGCTCCATCAATAGTGATAATAGTAACTGAACGCTTCAAAAAGCCACACTTATAGTGCAAATATATAAAAGGATAACGCTGCCTTTGAGCAGCTTCCTGTTCGGTAGTTACCACTCGATCCGGCTCACCATATTCAGCAATAACCGCTGCTTTAGTTGCGCCGATTTTGGGCGTTGGCGAGGGAGTATATAGCCAAAAGCAAAAAATAAAGCGCACATCAGCAGCCCTAAAGCCATGCCACGAAAAATTTCGGCCACATGTTGTGTATAAAAATCTTTGAGAACTTTTATCATAAACAGCAGTTTAAACGACGCATTCACCGCTTGACAACAAAAAAAGAGAATCGAAATAACTTCCGATTCCCTTTTTATCAGTTTGCTACCTGTAAGCCGTAAAAACCTAGCCCCAGAGGCAAACTTGGTTGCCACCAGCTTGTTGGGCTTGTTGCATGGCTGCCGAAGCGCGCATAGTGAGTTGCTCGGCGTTGGCGGCATCGTGGGGGCTACCAGCAGCGCCAACAGAAATGCTTACTCTGATGCGGCGGCCACCTACCACAAAGGCGTGATTGGCAATGGCGTCACGCACACGCTCACCTACTTCAGAGCATTTTACGCGATCAGCGTGGTCGACAAGTAAGGCAAAAGTATCGCCTTCCAAGCGGCCCAACACATCGATTTCACGAGTGATTTTGCGAACAACACCTACAACTTCGCGCAAGACGTTGTCGGCTACATCTTGGCCCAAGTTGGCCACGATCTGATTGAAACCATCTAAGCTAAAGAGCAACAAAGATACGGAATACATATAACGATTGCCGCGCTTAAGTTCTTCGCGCATACGCTCTTCTAAGAAAAGCGTGTTGTAGCAATTGGTCAAAGGATCGCGCAAGCCGTTGTTGACAGCTCTTTGATACAAAATAGAATTGCCCAAAGCCACGCTAGCCATCTCGCAGAAGTCGATTAAAAGATCGAGCTCGTCTTCGGTGAAAGCGTGATCGGCAGCTCGGCCTAAGTAAACTACACCGATAGTTTGAGCAGGTACAGCCAAAGGAGCCACCAAAGCGCTGCGCTCTTTATCTACTACAGTAGAAAGAACTGTGCCGTTAATATCGACACTGCCATCGTCAATTTTGAAAGGAGTAAGAGTGCTGACGGCATATCCAGGAGCACCTTCACCAATTTGTAAGCTGTAATTGCGGAAAGTATCGGTAAACGGACTAGCAGCTACCTCAGCGAAAAGTTTCTTTTGGCCTTCTACTTCGTCAAGCATGAAAATAACGCAACTTTGACAAGGAAGGAAGGTTTGTAATTGCTCAGTCAGAGCTAAAAGTGTATCGGAAAGAGCCAAACTGCCGGAAAGTTTACGGGAAACCTCTACCAGACGCACTTGACGCTCTAAGCGCTGTTGCATAATAGCCAACTGACGCTGAATTTGTAATTTTTCGCGACGAGCTGCCTGAGAGACTTTCTGCCCTTGCTCTTCAGCGGCTTTTTCAGTATCTTGCAAAGCCAAACGAGCTTCTTGCAAACGCTTGAGGCTAATGTCCAACTCTTCTTTCAAGCCAGCATTGTCGCGGTTGAGCATACGCAACTTATTTTCGCGCTCACTCAGCTCGGAAGTCATTTGATCGTTTTGCATACGAGCGGCTTGAATTTCTTGGAAGAGACAGTCTTTCTCACGTTGCAAACCACTTTCACTCTTGCAACGCTCTACGCTTTCTTGAGCGGCGACCCAACAAATCCAAATCAGCATATAGCTGCACCCCATTTGAGCGAAGCTAAGCTTAAAGAAAGTCGCAAAAGTTTCGTCATGCATCGATTCCAAACGAGAAACGAAAGCAAAGGCCGCTATCAAAATATAAATGATAGTACCGAATACAGAGCCGGCTACTAAAACAGAAGTTTTGCCCCAGATGTAATATAGCATCAAAATAGGCAAAGCAAAACTTAAGATTAAATAGCTAGGACCATAGAAATAAGTTAAACCTAAGCCCAGTATTATATCAAATACCGTTAGTATAATAGGCGCTCCGCCTTGATTGTCTTTCCAAACACAGGTGAAAACAGCCGCAGCAATATTGTAGACAATTACCGCAAAAGTGATAATAATGGGCAAATCGTCAAAATCATACGGAAGAGGAGTACATAGCGACTCCTTGCTGTTTCCGCCAGTCAAGATCAGAGCTAAAATAACACCTACAACCCTGATCGCGACCATAAATATCTTCAAGCGAACTGACGCCTGATAAGTCTGGTCGGAATCCATAAGTCATCCCTCAAACAAAAATGATAACGTTTAGCAAAATGTAAAGCCAAGCGAACAACTTCACCAGGCCACAACTAAAGCGGTTTCGGCTATTCTCCTTCTGCCTCTTGTTATCCTGGCAAAAAAGCTTGGCCATTTTTTAGCAAAAATAGCTTCTAAATTGCTTTGCTGTTGCAAAGTAAACTGCTAAACTGCACAGAGTTTATTTTTTACAATAGTTTTGGCAATAAAAAGTACTAAAAATTATGAGTAACAACAGATCTTCTTCATTTCAAAATGTCATTAGCGCCGAGTTGGATCAAGCGGACAGCTCCCAGTTTGCCAATGGCAATTATAGCGAAACAGTCGGTAACGAAACTGATAAAAAATACGATAAAATTCAGCAACAAAAGCTGGCCCACCGCAATTGCTTTAATGCCAATATTTACTTAAGCGAATTGTGGCGCCGTACTCCAAAAAACAGCGCACTCTTAAAATCATTACAAACCGCTTCAGCTACAGTGTGTAGTGGCTTGACAGCTTCAGCCTGTCCTCTTTTTATTCAAACTTGTCACAGCGACTTAAAGCTGAAGCCTATTATTTTATGGATTACTCCCACTTCAGATAGTGCCGAGCGTCTCTTTCAAGATTGTCATACTTTCTTTAATGAAGATCAGCTTTGGCTTTTCCCAGAAAAAGAATCAGTCAAAATGTTGGGAGATGAAGCTGATACAGCCGATCCAGCTCGTCTGGCCGTTTTACAAACGCTAGATAGATACCAAGAGCAAAACGATCAAGAGCAAAAGATCATAATTGCTCCTTTACGCGCCGTTATGCAACCTACTGTCAGAGCTGAGAAGCTAGAGAAAAGCAAATTAACTCTAAAAGTAGGCGAAAATATCGACGTCGAGTTGTTATTGGAGATATTAAATAGTGAAGGCTACAGCCGCGTTCCTATGGTCGAAGGACGAGGACAATATGCTGTGCGCGGCGGCCTTATCGATGTTTACCCTATTACTGGCCAACCGGCCCGCCTAGAGTTATTTGGCGAAGAAATAGAAACTATACGAGCTTTTAATATAGACACACAACGTTCCAGCGGCGATCTTAAAGAAGTAGTCTTGTTGCCTGCTGTTGGCGACTCTCAAGATGAATCTTGGTTGACAGATTATTTACAGAAAAAGGCTCCTCATGCTTTGGTTGTTTTGGAAGAGCCTGTACAATTGCGCCTTACCGCCAAAGAGTGGAACCAAGAGTGGGAAGCCCAAGCTTCCAGCGGTGCTTCTATAGGTTTTATCGAAGAGAGCGAAACGAACTATGTATGGGAACGGCTAGAAAGTATGCTAGCTAAGTTCCGCAAAGCTTATATTTCGGCTTGGGCTTCCGATCTAGACGTGAAGGGCAACTATTTCAACAGTCACAACTTTAATATAGATCCTTCTCATTGTTTTGAAGCAGGCTTTGAGTTGGCAGTGCCTTTTACAAGTAAAGTAGACGATCTTTTAGCTGCTCTACCAACTTGGCAAAAAGAAAAACGGCGCACTGTATTGCTCACTTCACAATATATGCGCCTTAAAGAATTGCTGGAAGAACACGATATAGCCGGTTTTACCACGAAGCCGTGCCTCTTAAAGCCTGGCCAAGTTTTGCTTTTGCAAGGTTACGCCAACGAAGGCTTCCGCGTACAACTTGATGACGGTTGGCTAGAATTTTTAACTGACCGCGAAATTATGGGTCAGCGCTTGCGCCGCCGCCTTAATAAACCAGCTGACAAAAGTGGCAGCGCCCTGCGTTTAGATGAAATAGCTCCTGGCGATTTAGTAGTGCACTTGCAACATGGTATCGCTCGCTATATAGGCATACAAACTATTTCCCTCAATAACGTCGAGCACGATATGCTCAAGCTCGAATATGCCAAGGGAGATTGCGTTTTTGTGCCCGTCGATCAACTCGATTTGGTGCAAAAATATGAAGGCATCGACGGTAAAGAACCGGCCCTGTCAAAGATGAATGGCACTGACTGGCGCAAAACTAAAGCTAAAATAAGAGCTTATGCTGCTGAAGCTGCTCAGAAATTGTTGCAAATTTATGCTCAAAGAGCTAAAGCACAAGGCTTTGCCTATCCTCAGGATACGCCTTGGCAACACGAAATGGAAGACGCTTTCCCCTATCAGGAGACGCCCGATCAGCTTAGAGCTATACGCGAAGTGAAAGCCGATCTGGAGAGTCCACGCCCTATGGATCGTCTTATTTGCGGAGACGTGGGCTATGGAAAAACTGAAGTGGCCTTGCGAGCAGCTTTCAAAGTCGTCAATCATGGTAAACAAGTAGCCATTTTGGTGCCGACTACAGTTCTGGCTCACCAACACTTTATGACTTTTACTGAGCGTTTGGCCCCTTATCCAATTCACATAAGCTTACTTTCTCGCTTTAAAACAGCTGCTGAGCAAAAGCAAACTGCTGAAGCTTTGGCTGAAGGTAAATGTGATATTGTGATCGGTACTCACCGCTTACTTTCCCAAGATATTAAGTTTAAAAACTTAGGCTTGCTTATTATTGATGAAGAGCAGCGCTTCGGCGTTATGCATAAGACAAAGCTTTCCGAATTGAAAGCTGGCATAGATATTATGTCTATGAGCGCTACGCCTATCCCCCGCACTTTACAAATGTCTTTCTACGGCATTAGGGAAATGTCTGTTATCGAAACTCCTCCGGAGAATCGTCTACCTATCAAAACTTACCTTTTTGAACACAACGCCGAATTGATAAAAGCAGCCATTGTGCGCGAGTTAAGTCGTCACGGTCAAGTATATTTCTTGCACAATCGCGTGCAAAGCATCGCTAGAGTAGCTGCCGATTTGCAAAGGCTCGTGCCGCAAGCCCGCATTGCTGTGGGCCACGGTCAAATGGGCGAACAAAAGCTAGAAAAAGTGATGATGGAATTTTACGAAGGTCAATACGACGTGTTAGTATGTTCCACTATTATTGAGAGCGGCCTAGATGTACCTAACGTAAATACTATTATTATTGATAATGCTCACGCTTTGGGCTTGGCTCAGCTTTATCAATTGCGCGGCCGTGTAGGACGTAGCGCCAAACAAGGATATTGCTACTTGCTCTATCCACCTAGTCGTAAGCTTACCGAACAGGCCAAAAAGCGTTTGGAAACGATCCGCGATTTTACTCAGTTGGGAGCAGGCTTCCAGGTGGCCAAACGAGATTTGGAAATTCGTGGCGCAGGCAATATTTTAGGCGCCGAACAATCTGGTCACGTGGCAGCTGTGGGCTTCAGCTTATATTGTCGTATGCTTAGCGACGCTGTAAAGGCGCTGCGTGATCATAAAGATCCCGAGCAAGAAGCGGCCAGCAACGAACAAAATGTGGTAATCGACTTGCCCATTTCTACAGGGTTGCCAGATGATTATATTGGCGATCCGCAACAAAAAGTTGTCCTTTATAAGCGCATAGCCTCAGTAGAAAGCAACGATGAACTTCAGGATATACGTGAAGAGTTGCGCGACCGCTATGGTAAATTGCCAGAGCTTACCGAACATTTGCTCAGCCTAGTGCGCATAAAATTAAAATGTCGCTCTATGCTCATTCCTTCAATTAGAGTTAAAGGTGGCGTTATGTGGTTTGTAGCTCCTTTTATGCGCCAGCTTACTCCTCGCGAACTTGGCAAACTGTCCAATTTAGTTGGTTGGAAAGCTAGCCAGGATCAAATGGCGCTGCAATTGGATGCTATTTGTGGTCGTGCGGCTGGCAATTTAGAGTATCCTAAACCACAAGTTTTAATAACTAAAATTGAACAAGTGCTAGCCTATTTGGAAGCCTTATCTAAATAAAGAAAAGTCCGCTCATTTTTCACTTCTCGAAAAAAAGGCGGACTTTTTTTAGGCAGCCTTATAATGCTAAATTGCCTCAGTTTGTTGTCGAAATTAAGCGGCTTTAGCCTCTTCTTCAGCTTCATCAGAATCGTCTATAGCTGGATCGCAACCTTCCAATCCAGTATTGACAAACACTTCTTCAACCAATTCTTGACGTAATTTCTGATCCGAAGTAAGTTTCGACCAATTGTCTTCACAAGAATAGAAGTCGCGCAAATAATATTGATAAGCATTATCATCTTCGGCAATCTGCTGGCGGAAATCTAGCCAAGTTTGGGGCAAAGTAGGCCCTTCCACCACTTCTGTACGGCAGCCCTTTTCAGGATCGACGTATTTTAAGTCCCAACTTAAGTTTTCAGCTAAACCAGTTTGTTTATTCAATTCCCAAGTCGTACGGCGATAATTAGCATAATATCCATATTTTTGGGCAATCGACCCCACAATAACTATAGGTACAGTCTCGGTGTCACTGATACAAAGAGTGTGTAGCTCGTTGCGATGGGTGTGACCGGAAGTAATAATCACATGACAGTCGGTATTGGAAAGAATTTTGTGAAAAGCTTTTAACGACTCTTCGTCCCACATGGATTTGTGGTTGTAAGCGTCGGTGCAAGGAGGTACATGACAAACTATAGCAGCAGTAGAATTTTCCGGCACTGCTGACAAAGTAGCATCCAACCAACTTAAAGTATTCTCACGCTGGCTTTTAAGTTCGGCAGGCGGGCAAGAATTTATAGAAGAAAAAATCAGAGAATTGAGAGTAATCCAAGTAATGCCGCCCATACGTTCAGGATAGACGCCATTACCAAGCTCATCTAAGTAATATTTGTCACCCATAGCCTTACGCCATAAATCCATAGTCGGACGCATGTTTTCAGGATCGGTGCTGTAATTTATATAAAAATCATTGTTACCGTAAGTTACCAATACGGGCTTGCCTTCTTCGACCAAAGGTTCCAAATAAGAAGAGCAAAAATCAGCTACTCTTCTACTGAATTGCAAATTGTCCAATTTTTTATTATCGACTAAGTCACCGCTTAAAATATAAAAAGAAGCTAAATCATCACGGCGACCGGCAGCAAAAGCCTTATCCCAAACAGAGCGGGGCGTGTGACTATCACCCAAGTGGATATCCGACCAATGAATAAAAGATATACTTTGAGTTTCGGAAGTCGCCTTTGTAGTAATTGGCTTGGCATAAGCATTCGAAACCAAGAGCAAAAGTAAAAAAGTTAGCAACAAACTTAGTATTTTTTTGCTTGAACGCATATTAATTGTTGGCCTTTCAGATATTTTCAAGTAAAACGTTTTGGCAAGCTTTTTAGACAACCTTCGTTATTACCAAAAAATAAAGTTTTCTGCCTATCTTGCGCAAAAAAATAAGTCTTTGTATAATTGCGGTGTTTTGAATATTTACGCATTAAGTGATTTACATTTATCTTTCGGCAATGATAAAGCCATGGATATTTTTGGCGAAAAGTGGCGCTGCCATTGGCAGAAAATTGCCGACAATTGGAACGCATTAGTTAAGCCTGACGATATTGTTCTGGTAGCAGGCGATATTTCTTGGGCTATGCGTCCACCGGAAGCTCAGCAAGATTTGCATTGGCTTACTGCCCTAAGCGGCAAGAAAGTGCTTATTAGAGGCAACCACGATTATTGGTGGCAAAGCATAAGCCGTTTGCGCGATAATTATCCTGAGCTTATTTTTGTGCAAAACGATTCTGTCAATATTGACGGAGTGAGTATTTGCGGCTCAAGAGGCTGGGCCTTACCTACTTCTCCAGAATACGACGCTCAAGACGAAAAGATATTTCAACGTGAGCTGGCCAGACTTGAGCTGGGCTTAAAAAGCTTAGATCCACAAGCTAATTTGCGCTTAGCAATGATGCACTATCCTCCACAAGCTGGAGCTATGCAAGAGAGCGAATTTAGCGCTTTACTCGAGAGATACAAGGTAGATGCTTGTGTCTTTGGCCATATTCACAACTATACTAAGCCAGGTTTGAGTTATAGCCAGAATGGAGTAAATTACTATCTGACTTCAGCTGACTACTTGGATTTTAAGCCTGCCCTCATTTGGAATGGTGAAAAACTGACTCCACCAGAGCTTTTTTAAAAGTACTAGTTTATATTGTTGCGGAACAACCCGGCCTACTTATTATCTAAACTAGGTAGCGTCGGTTTTTTTTTGTCTAAAAAAGATCGAAGCAAGAGTAAAGGAAAGCTATAACTGTCAAGAAAGATCTGCACGGGTTTATCTATTATTCCATCAAGGGGGTTTTGCCTTATGGATTTAAAAAAAATTGCTTACATATCTACTGCTTGTTTAGGAATTATGGTTGCAAGTTTGTGTTTTTTTAGCCAAGCTCAAGCTGCCCAGGAACCACCCTATAAAGTCGGTCAAACTGTTCAAACTATCAAAGCCGATCTTACTGGCGATAAATCCTGCGAAAATATCAGCTTGAAAATATTCAAGATCGATCAAGATAACGCCTTTGCTAAATTGGTAGTAACTGATCGTCACGGAAAAGTATTAGGTAAAAGTCCTGAGATAGCTTCTTACAAAGATGCTCGCGCTATGGGATGTTTTCCATGGGCCAATTCCAACTTGGAAATGGCTGGACAGATCAAAGGTAATAGGCCTCAAATATTCGTTTCTGTGCCGCGCACAGACGTTCGCCCAGCGGTATTTGCCATTTGGACTTGGGATAATAGCAAACATACTCTTACTTATGAATCTAGCCAATGTTTGCTGGGAAAAGATTCGAGCAATACCTTTTATTGGAGCAAGTTGCCTCAAGACTACGGCCCTCACGCTCGCTGGATCGACACTTTAGCTAATCCCAGCGGCCAACTCAAACCTAGCCATATTGTGGGCAGAGTCTTCGAATATAACAAAGATGCTAGCCAATGTAAATTTGGTCGCGCTGAATTTACTATCGAAAATAAAACTCTTAAACTCAATCAGTGGCTTCCCAATGAAAATAGCCAAAAATAAAAGATTTTAATCATGTCGCATGTAGAGCGCCTTCCTTTAATATTTGACCATCATAATCACTTGAGCTTCAGTGCTATGCTGAGTTCTTTCCCTTATGTCGGTCAATATACGTCTAAGAAAGATGTGCTTTCTTATGTGCGCGACCATGTAAATAGCGACAACGCTTTAACCGTGGTTACTGGCTTACGCCAGGAAGCTATCAAGTTGACAGAAGCCGACTTGGATTCACTTCCACCACTAGTGTTTCTCAACAATTGTTTGCACGGTTATACTTGTAGCGCCAAGGCTGCCGACATACTCAGAAAAGAACACATAGAGCCTTATCCTGGCACAGCTAAACAAGCCGAAAAAGAAATGGCCAAGCTTTTTTTCTTTTTCTCGGCAAGTCCAGCTCTGTGTCCAAGCGCCGAGCATTTGGCTCCAGCTTTTAAGCAATGCATAAACAGTTGGCGCCAAGCTGGGCTGTATGGCGCTGAAGACATGATGTATACACTTCCCTACGCTTGTGAGGCCAAACTGTGTGGCAATTTTAAAGTAAAGACCCGTAGGCCTTGGCGTGAAAGTGACAGCCTAGAAAAAGAGCAAAACGCGAGCGCAAATCATGCCACTGACAGGATATGCATTAAGCTTTTTGCCGATGGAGCTTTGGGAGCTGGCACAGCTGCTATAAGCGAAGGCTATGTTAAAAATGGCCATCCCGTCCTTATTTATGATGACGATGAATTAGCAGCTATTTTACGTAAATGTATAACTTGGGAGGCGGATACGGCCATCCACACTATAGGAGATATGGCCATTGCTCAGGTACTGCGCATTTTGCGAAGTTGCGGCTCAAAGCCAGCGGGCTGTCGCTTTAAATTGCGTCTAGAGCATTGTCAATTTATTACTTTAAAGCAAGCTCAAGAGTGCAAACAATTGGGAATAACGCTTTGTATGCAACCTAATTTCAGCCATGACTCATTAGCTTACGCCCATAAACTCAGTCCGATTTGCTGTCGACGCAATAATCCGTTGCGCATGCTTATCGATCAAGTCGGCTTCTTACCAGGAAAAGATTTGCTTTGGGGCTCAGACGGCATGCCTTCAGGCTTGGCTCCAGCTTTGCAAAGTGCCCTTTTCCCTCCTCAACCAGAGCAAGCCCTCACCATAGAGGAAGTACTGTCTGGTTACAGTGCCGACTCAGCCTTTGGCTACCGGGAGTACATTATTGACGAAGAACAGCAAAGCGTAGTTTTGAAGCAGTGAAAGCTTATTTTAGCTCGAAAGACGGTTTTAGCGGCCTTCTGCAGGTTTTGCAATAAGTGGCTAGAATTGAGCGGCCTTCTTGGAGATGATTTGCAATGACTAATAATACAGAAATTCTTTACGCAGGCAAATTCATAAATTTAGTACGCGAAGGACGTTGGGAATATGCCCAGCGCAGCAAAAATGTCACCGGCATTGTAGCTATGGTGGCTTGTACTCCCAATGGAGAAGTGGTACTGGTAGAACAAGAACGTATTCCCTGCCACGGAAGAGTTATTGAGTTTCCAGCTGGCTTAGTAGGAGACAAAGATGGTTGCCATTCCGAAACTTTGGAAGAAGCGGCCCAACGCGAGCTTGAAGAAGAAACCGGCTACCGAGCCGAAAAAATGGTTTATTTAACCGAAGGGCCAGCCTCTGCAGGCATTACTTCAGAAATTATCACTTTTTATTTAGCCCAAAACATCAAGAAAGTTGGTCCCGGCGGCGGCGATAGTAGTGAAAAGATCCAAGTCCATTTAGTCCCTCTGGACGACGTCGAAGAGTGGCTTAAAGTAAAAATGGCTGCTGGTATCCAAGTTGATCTTAAAGTTTTCACAGGTCTTTATTTCTTATTAAATCAAAAGGTATAACCGAATTTTAGCGGATAGCTTTTTATATTATGACTACTTGTCAATCAGCGCAGAGCAAAAAGAGCTTCAGTTGGGGAGTTATCCCTATAGCTTTAGCGGCTGTAGGCTTTGCGCTGCTTCTTTTAATATCACTTTATATCTATAAATCCGGCCATTTTCAAATTGACAGCGTGGCTATAGGCGATTTAAACTTATCAGCGCACGCTCCCCAAGTGGGTATGAAATTGGCCGTCGCCAGTTCTGCTCCCAACCTTTGCGTCATTTATTCTGGCCTTCCCCCTACTCCTGTAAAAATTACTGTAGATGGGCAAGAGCTGGAAGTCAGCAACGATTGGTTGTTGGGACGGGCTTCGGCTCAGCCGAGTGCTTTAGCTGATGGAGAGCATATTTTTGCTATAAAATCCGGCCAATATGACGAACGCTGGCTAGTAGTTATCGATACGGTTCCTCCCAAAGTGAGCATTTCTCACCCCGTAGCCGGTTACAAATCCAACAAAAACAAAATTACTTTGCAAGGTACTGCCGATCAGCCCGGCGCCGTTGTCACAGCTTCCATAGGCGAGCATTCGGTGACAGCTCAAGCCAATGAGAAGGGCTTTTTCTGTCTAACCTTACCTACAAAGCGCGGCCTTTGTACTATAAATTGGAATGTGCATGATGAAGCTGGCAACTCAGTTTCTGGCCAACGTCAATTTATTTGCGACTTTGAGCCTCCTCAGGTAGAGCCGGTAATAGAACAAGCTCCAGTTACTGCATCTAATGGAAAAAGTTACGAACGCATAGACGTCGGACCCAAAGATCCTTATACCATTTTTATCAGCAAGGATCTCACTTTGGACATAAAAGCTACAGACGCCGATTCGGGAGTGGCCAAATTAGACATTTATGTAGATGGTGTTTTGCGCCAGAGTGTCGATAACACGGAATTTACCGTGCTTAAGGTAGAAGCTGATGGACAAATGAGCCAAGAAGTAATTTCGGCTAAGTCTAAAGATGACGACTCCAATTTAACTGACGCTTCAAAAACAGTTTCTGCCAAAAATACGCTAAACTATCGCTATAAATTGCCTACACTTTACGAAGGTACCCACGTAGCTGAAGTGATTGTCTATGATAATTTTGGTTTATCAACCAAACGCGGCATTACTTTTGGTGTAAATACTACCGAAAAGTATGGACAAGCTCCCTTAGGTTTGGGCGCTGTAGGCGACGATGTTGCCGAATTGCAACGTCGTTTGGCTTTGCGAGGTTATTTGCAAGAAGGCTACGTTAAAGGCAAATTCGACAAAAAAACTAAAGAAGCGGTCATGAACTTGCAAGCCGAAGCCAATTTAGGTCAAGACGGCATAGCTGGCGTTTTAGTTACTAGCGCTCTAAGTACTCGCTTATACGTCAATTTATCTCAGTATTCTCTAGTATTGGTCGACGAGGCAAACAACACCCGCTACTATCAAGTGGCTATTGGAGTTGATGAGCATCCTACTCCTTTGGGAGCTTACTTTATTTCCGATATGGCCAAAGATCCTACTTGGCTGCCTCCCAACTCCGAGTGGGCCAAAGATGCTAAGCAAATTCCTCCCGGTCCTAACAATCCATTAGGAACACGTTGGATTGGCTTCGGCGATTCTGTCGGTTTCCACGGCACGCCCTACCCTGATACGGTAGGGACCAAGGCCTCTCATGGTTGTATGCGCATGACTATTCCCGATATTGAAGATCTTTATGAACGCGTCAATGTCGGCACCCAAGTGTGCATATTTAAAGGCGATGAGGATGATCCTATTCTCAAGCGCTACTGGCCCTAAAAACTAAAAGAAAATAAATAGGCGCTCCCTAAAGGAGCGCCACTAAAAAAACAGAGCGAACAAGCGAAAAACAACTTTCACCTGCCCGCTCTGGCTTTTTTAGTTTACAAATTAGAAAATGAGAGGGCCGAAAAAGGTAAAAAAGAAACCTGAAGGCCTGCGTCCGGGTTCGTAAGTTCCAGCAGAGATCTTATTTCTGTTGGCAGGATCTCCATTGTCAGGCATTCCCTTAACAACATAGGCAACCTCGCCTTTACTTACCATGCCCAACTTTTCCCTAGCCGCATCTTTAACTCCATCGGCTTGCTGTAAACGGGCCTTCTTCTTTTCCAGAATATTGACTTCAGCCTGAACTTGAGCGATATCGCGCTCGCATTCTTCCAACTGAGCTAACTTAACACGGTATTCTTGACGTTGCTCAGAAATAATCGTGCAACCATAGTATATGCCCACCATGAGCAAGACCAATAAGAGCGCCCCAAAAGCACCGTTAATAAAAAGAGAAGACCTTAAAAAACGTCTAAGTTTCGTTATCAAAACCGCCCCAGCTATTTTGTCGGAAGAAAATACCCCCGCCCCCAACAAAAAGAAGCCGCAGGAGTATTCGAGCTTGCTTTGAATGGTTTCCTGCTTTTTCGACCAGGCTTGCAAAAATTGACAAAAAAAGCCCAGCCTCAATAAAGTTGGCTGAGCTTAAATATAGCTGTTATCTCAAAATAGAAGAGAACTACTTTTTAAGGTTGGCTTTAGAAGCGTTCGCATTTTGAGATTGCTTCTCTACTTGGTTTAGTCCAGGAGCTTCCCCGTCTTTGGGCATAGCACTGTTAAATCCAGCTCCAGCTTTGGGCACAACTCTAGGCCTAAAGACACGACTCTTGCGATCAAAAATTCTCAGATCTTCCATATCTTCATCTAAGAAGCGCACTGCGTAAACCCAAACGGTTCTGTCGTCAGCTACAACTACAGAGCCATCTTTTATATTCATATATGCTTGGCCCTCAATGCGCCCCTTGCCCAAAACTTCCACATTTTCCGGTAATTTTTCTTTGGGGCTAACTACAATAGAACCGACGTAGTTAATTTGGGCTACATCCATACCATTATCATCATGGCGAATGTCAGCAATAGAATATTTGAGACGATGCTCTAAAACCAGAGACTTTCCAGAAACTGTGTCTAAAGGATAGTCAATCGTCCAGCGACTATCCCAAGGTTCACCTATGCGCACCCTCTTATTGGGACGGCCAATCCACAAAGAAGATAAGAGCTGAGCGGTGTGCGTATCATCCATTAAGTTAGATTTGCGTCCTTTAATAAGCTCAAATCCCTCAATAATGCCTTTAGGGCTCAAACGCATAGTAAAGATGCTCTCCAAAAACGAAGCTGGCTTATTAACTCCGATTTGGGCCAATTTGGCCTCTTTCACTAAATAGTTAACTACAGGTTGAGCTCCACCGCGTTCGGTCTTTTCGATAAAGCTGAGAGCCAAATCGTAAACATCAGGCTGGACGCTATCATCAATTTCCAAGTTGGGAGTTTCGCTTAACCCCCTTATTTCGCGTCCATTTAAAAGCATAGAAACCACATTGACCACGTCAGCCTTACCCTCTTGAAGTTTCAAAGGCATAGAAATGCCAAAGAGACCTCTACGCATATCAGGAATAAGCAATATGGCCAAGATGCCGACAATTATTACAGAGCCTATTACAAAGGCTATTCGTTTCATACGATATTCTTCCCATCAACCAAATTGGACAACAAAATTGCGTTGCCAAACCTGTTATTCCTGCCCACAAAGGACAAAGGCTATTTTCCTCTGCTGTAGATTAACATGGCGAAAAAAGCTCAAACTCGATCCATATTAGCACAAAATATTATTATATATTTTATATTTAACTACATTTAGTAGAGGACATTTATAGTTGATACAATAGATGGGAGTTGATTCTTTGGTTTTAAATTGATAGAGTTGAAACGTGTGCTCACGGAAAAATGCGCGGCAATGCCTTGTAAACGTGTTCTTCTTCTGTGTGTAGAGCCTCACTTTGTGTAGAAAGTTTGAGCCATCTTAATATATATGTTGTCTCGTTATAAGCAAGTTTTGTTTTCCATATTGCTCCTAGCCGTCGCAGCTATCTGGGGAGCTTCATTTATGGTCATGAAGGACGTCCAAGAGACAGTCCCCATGAACTATATTCTGGCT
Source organism: Candidatus Bruticola papionis (assembly GCA_002407045.1). Taxonomy (GTDB): domain Bacteria; phylum Vulcanimicrobiota; class Xenobia; order Xenobiales; family Xenobiaceae; genus Bruticola; species Bruticola papionis. Next base: position 15,220 of record DHKB01000040.1, read on the forward strand.
ATCCGCTTTGGCGTAGCTGCTGTTGGACTTGCTTACTTTCTCTATCAGGGACGAGATAAATTTGGTTGGGAGTTGCTCAAACACGGCTTTCTTGTAGGCACTTTGCTTTATTTTGCCTATGCAGTTCAATCATACGGACTTTTCTTTACTACTGTAAGTAAAAATGCTGTATATTGCGGACTTAACGTAGTGGTTGTGCCTTTCTTGGCTTGGGCTTTGTACCGTGAGCGAATTGCTATGCCAGTATACGTAGCAGCAATTCTAGTCTTTATGGGCGTCTATTGTATTGCTGGCCCAATTTCTGTGGACAGCTTCAATTACGGAGACTTACTTTCCCTATCCAGCGCAGTTCTGTTCGCCGCCCACATTATCGCCGTTTCCAGATGTTCCAAAACTTCCGAATTGTTGCCTTTAAGTTGCTTACAATTCCTTTTTGCCTCTATGTGGGGCTGGCTATTTGCCATCTTTGGCAAACCTTTCCCTGCCGAGCTCACTTGGTCAGAATGGGGAGGCTTGGCTTGGTTAGCCATCATGGCTACTTTGCTGGCTATTACCATGATGAATATAGGCATTAAGTATATAAATCCTACGGTTACAGCGGTTATTTTTGCCACAGAATCGCCCTTTGCTTGTATGTGCGGAGTTTTCTTCCAAAACGATCCTATGACCAAACGTATAGCCTTAGGTATTGCCTTAGTTTTCGTGGCTTTGGTATCTTCTCAATTGGGCGGTATATCTTCCGAAAGCACTGCCGAGTCAGAATCTTCTAACGACGATAAACCGCAACTGCCACCCAAAACTTCGCAAGATTCGAAGCAAGCTTTAGACATAAAAGACCAAAAAGAATCTGTTATGTCTCCAGTTCAATAACCGAAAAGCCATATGCCTTAACGTATTTAAGGCGGCCGTCAGCCCAAACTTCAGCCTTTGGCAGGGTTTAACGCCTCTTTTAGCTAAGCAACCCGGGGTGTGTTCTAGTTCGCCTTCTGCTGCGGTCTGAGCATATTCTTTTCTAAAAGCGTTGGAAATACAAAGAGGTTCCGTTTCCTTAAACAGAGAGCATAAAGAAAAGGTCTGCGGCCCGTCTCCAGCGCACTTCCCCTAGCTAAAAAGGAGAGGCCGTCATGGCAAAAATTTTAGTATATTCAGAAGCCAGCCGCAGTCAGATTTACCCTCTCGTTCCCACATTGCTTAAACTGACTGAAAAAGGCCACAAAGTAATTGTCAAAACCGGACGCCATTGTGTAGAGACCTTGCGCAGATCTGGTTTAGAAGCTTCTCCTGTATCTGACTATGTGGAATTTTTTCGTCTCGATGACTGGCAATGTGAAAGTTACGAACAATCTTTAAGCAAGCTTATCGAATATTTAATTCGTCGTTCTCGTTTCGACTTTAACGATTTTGCCGCAGCTTTGCGTTACGATAGTCCAGATCTGATAATTGTGAACGCTAGTTGTCTGGGGGCAGCGGCCGGAGCTATGGCTTCAAAATTGCCTATGGTTAGTTGGAGCGCCGATTTAGTCCCCTTTCCTGCCCAAGGTATTCCCTTGTTTGGCCCCGGCTTACCATATTCACAAGGTGCTTTTGGAGCTATAAAAAACTGGGCTCGCTCTGGTTCGGTTCAAAAGTGCTTTGAAAGTGAATTAGACTCTTTTAACGATTTTCTTTTGAAACTTGGCATTCTTCCCTTGCGGGATATGCAAGCCTGGTGCTCGCAATTGCCTAACTTCCTCTACTTTACTTCCGAGCCTTTTGAATATCCGCGCCCCTGGCCGAGTAATGTCAATTTAGTAGGCCCTTGCCATTGGGAGCCATCCATAGACTCAGAACCGCCAATAGTTAACGACTCGCGTCAGCTTATTTTGGTTAGCTTAGGTTGTTCATACCAAGACAATGGCTATTTGCTGAAGCAAACCGTAGCCGCTATGCCTTCCAATAGCTATCAAGTAGTGGCCACTACTTGCAGTGTTCTTCTAGATGAATTTAAAAACATGGATGAAGCTGTAATTACCCGCTTTGCCTCTCACAACAAGATTTTACAAAAAGCTTCTTGTGCAGTTTGCTGCGGAGGCTTAGGCTTTGTGCAAAAAGCTTTAGCTCATGGAGTACCTGTTTGTGTAGTTCCCCAGGTACGCTCTCAATTCGAAGTAGCTCAGCGCGTCTTAAATTCCAATGTTGGTACTACTCTTGACGCTAAAAAGATTACTCCTAGTTCCTTAAATTCCGCTATTCGCAAGGCTATAGACAAGCGTCGCAAAGTTCAGGAAATGGCCAATGTTTTCAGCGATGCCGAAACTAGCGATAAATGCGTACATATTATCGAAAATATTTTGGCACAAAGTCAAAATAGTTAGTTTTTATAATAAAAGAGAATTTACAACCTAATGGACTTTAAGAATACTAATTGTCAAGATTTTTTGGATATGCTGGCTTCCAAAGCTCCCGTACCAGGAGGCGGAGGGGCTTGCGCTCTAGTAGGAGCGCTGGGAATAGCCTTAGGCCACATGACCGGAGCTCTAACTGAAGGCAAAAAGAGATATATCGAGTTTGCACCAGAACTTAAGTTATTGCAAACAGAATTACAACAATTGCAAGAAGAGCTAATCGAGTTGATAGATAAAGACGCTCAAGCTTTCGAACCTCTGGCGGCAGCTTATCGACTTCCCAAAGATACTGAAAAAGAAAGATTACACAAGGAAGCTGTTATGGAAAAAGCTCTTTACTCGGCCAGTTTAGCTCCTCTACGCATTATGGAAAAATGCAGCCGTGCTGTAGAGATATTGGAAATTATGGCCCGTAAAGGCTCACGCTTAGCTATAAGCGACGCCGCTTCGGGTGCTTCTTTTTGTCGAGCAGCTTTAGAAGCTGCCGCTTTAAATGTTTTTATCAATACTAAAGCTATGACAAATAGGATAAATGCTCAAGAATTAAATAAACAGGCTGACATTATTCTCAATGAGTATTTGCCTCGAGCCGAAGCTGTTTACAGTCAGATAGCCAAGCAACTGAGAAGTTAAGCGAGGTTCCTTTGTGCCTTTAATTTTAGACGGAAAAATTATTACCAGAGAAATAGCCGAACATTTAAACGTAGAAGCCCAGCAGTTACAACACAATGGCATAGAGCCTATGTTGGTAACTGTGCGCTTAGGCGAACGTGAAGACGACATTGCCTATGAAAGAGCAGCTTCCAAACGCTGCCTTTCTGTGGGTATTAAAGTACGCAATATCGTGCTGTCAGCCACTACCGAACAAGAAGATCTACTTGAGCAAATACGCATTCTCAACAACGATCCGAAAGTGCACGGAATCCTCATTTTTATGCCTTTGCCTGCCCATATAGACAGAAATGCGGTCTGCGCTACTTTAGATCCACATAAAGATTGCGACGGAATTACACCAACTTCCCAAGTTGGAGTGTATACTGGTCAACCCCGAATGGGCTTTCCCCCTTGCACAGCTCAAGCTTGTATGGAAATTATTAAATACTACGGCTTCAATATCGAAGGTAAAAATGCCGTCGTGCTGGGCAGAAGTCAAATTGTAGGTAAACCGGCGGCTATGTTACTTTTGGAAGAAAATGCCACCGTTACTATATGTCACAGCTATAGCCAAGAAGCTTTTGCTCTAGCTCAGAAAGCCGACTTGCTGATTGCGGCAGTGGGTAAGCCTGATTTGGTAGACAAAAAATATTTACATCCAGGACAAATCGTTATCGATGTAGGTACAAGCGTAGATGCTCAAGGAAAACTCTGCGGTGATGTTTGCTGGGAAGACGCCCAAGTTGTGCAAGCCGTTACACCAGTTCCCGGCGGCGTAGGCGCCGTTACCAACGTTATTTTGGCTAAACACGTTATTCAGGCTGCCCAGATAGCTTCACGTCAAGCTTAAAAAGTTTTTAGGCAGCAACAAAAGGTGCAATATATGGTGGCCAATAAGCTTTTCCCCAAGAAAGAAAGTAGCTATTTGGCAACTTCATGCTTATTAGCTACTTCATTTTGGGGTACATATATTCTTCATCACCATGAATAGCTACAAAGCCGCCACCAGTAAACATAATTTGCATAATATCAGCTACGCCGCGGTTCATTAAGTTCATACGACTGACGTCGGCTTGCACTTTAAGCTCGGCTCTACCACTCCAAGCCAAGGCTTTTATGGGCAAGCAAGTAAGCGGATCTTCAGTACTACAAGGCAAAGCAACCGGCCAGCCGCAAGAGCAAAAAGCTACCCAACCGTGCCCTTCCAAGCGCAAAGAATACATGCCGCCCACAGCTAAACCGGCCGCGTTGCCAATCATTTGCACCTTATGCTCCAAACTATCCTCAAAAGCCAGAACAGCCGCCCCTTGCAAATTGAGAACTTCGTTGTCTAAGTAAACAAAGAAGATCCGGTGAACGCCATTAGCTAAATAAACACGTCCTTGTCCTTGAGCTACGGCAAAAACCGAAGTTTCGCCAGTAAAAGCTTTATACAAAAATAAGCTTAAGCTTTCATTTAGTAACTCTGGATCTCTAGCAAATTTTAGTTGTCCTTGGTAGGCAGCAATAGCAACTGGGCGCAGCCAAATCAAGCCGTCAACTTCGGCTTGCATCATTGATTCATTGAGAAGGCGAAAAGGACAAGCTGATATTGGGCGCTTAGCTCTTTCGCGGGCTAATTCCGCCAAGTAAGGGTTATGAAGAGCATTTTCTTCCTTGGCGGAAGTATTTTCAATTGCAATCTTATCCGCTGCCTCTGCGCCTAATCTAGAATCGGTTTCTTCAGCTCGAAGCTGCGATTCGGAAATAAGCACCGAGGTACTCTTTACACGAGTGCAAGCAAAAAAACTACGCACACTCTCAAACTTATACTCCATTGGAGCCAAAAGCGACGGATAAGCTTGACAATCATTCATAGCAATTAGCGAGGACTCACAGATAAAAATTGCAACTTAGGATTTCTCTCAGCCGTATAGTCCAAGTCCCATTCAGAAGGGAAAAGACAAACTAAGCGATTATTTCCGTCAGCTACTTTTAAAGCCAAACGCGAAGGTTCAAAAGTTTCCAAATCTTCTGGAGTACCAACAACCCATCTGGCCAAGCGGAAAGACATAGGCTCAAACCTAGCTTCTACACCATAGTCAGTCTTTAAACGATGAGCCACTACTTCAAATTGCAATTGACCTACAGCTCCCATAATAGGCATACGGGTGCTCTCTTCCGGCGGCCAGAAAATTTGAATGGCTCCCTCACGTTGTAAAAGATCCAAAGCTTTATTAAATTGTTTGCGTCGAGAGGGATCGTCGACAATCACACGGCAAAAATGCTCCGGCGGGAATAAAGGAATAGGATCATAATGTACATCCTCTCCCTCAACTAATGTGTCTCCCAAGACAAGTTCGCCAGAGTTAACTAAACCAACAACATCTCCAGGGAAAGCTTCGTCTACAGTTTCACGCTCTTGAGCAAATAAACGCTGAGGATAAGTTAAACGAATTACTTCGCCAGTGCGAGCACAGTGCACTTTCATGCCGCGTTCAAAACGGCCCGTACAAATGCGCAAGAAAGCTACACGGTCGCGATGACGAGGGTTCATATCCGCTTGAATTTTAAATACAAAACCGGAAAAAGATGGAGTTTCCGGAGGGATAAGTCCCTTGTCGCTATTTCTAGCTGGCGGAGAGGGAACCATATCAATAAACTGATCTAAGAAGAGTTGCACACCAAAGTTGGTTAAAGCACTGCCAAAGAAGACGGGCGTAATTTCACCGCGATAGAAAGCTTCCTTATCAAACTCTTCGCCAGCCAGCTGCAAAAGCTCGATCTCTTCACTGAAATTCTGGAAAATATCAGAAGGGACTAAAGAAGCTACTTCTTCAGAGTGAGGATCGACTACCTTAACTTCAGCTTTACGAGCACCGTGATCGCGTCTTTCAAAAAGATGTAAACGACCAGTAGAAGGCTCAAATACGCCTTTAAAATGCTCGCCACTACCCAAAGGCCAATTCATAGGCACGGTGTGCACATTGAGCACTCGCTCAATTTCGCCAGTAAGTTCCAAAGGATCCAAACTTGGACGGTCGAGCTTGTTGATAAAAGTTACCATAGGAATATGGCGACGCTTACATACTTCGAAAAGCTTGAGAGTTTGGGCCTCAATACCTTTAGCAGCATCGAGAACCATAATAACGCTATCCACAGCCAAAAGAGTACGGTAAGTATCTTCACTAAAATCCTGGTGACCGGGAGTATCCAACAAATTGAGCAAATGGTCATTATATTCGAAGCTCAAAACTGTGGAACTAACAGAAATACCGCGTTGCTTTTCAATTTCCATAAAGTCGGAAGCGGCGCTGGTCTGAGAGCGACGAGCTCTGACTACACCAGCTAAATTGACAGCACCTCCGTAAAGGAGCAATTTTTCTGTAAGAGTGGTCTTACCAGCGTCAGGGTGAGAAATAATAGCAAAAGTTCGTCTTCTGCGAATTTCTTTTTCTATGCGCTCATCGACAGCAATCGCCGGAGCAGCACCCTGTTCATTGTCAACTACTCCAACATTTGTTTGTGTATTATCCATATTTTCCTCATTTTAATAGCGCCTCAAAGCGCTTCAGTTGATGTGTCAGAAATTTTTATTAAAGCCCCTAGCAACGAAGGAAGCCGTCCCCAGCGATAAGCTGACGACGGCTCCATACTAAGGCTTAAATTTTAGAATTTGCCCACCAAATCGTAAACGGGCAAGAATACAGCCAGCAAGACATAACCTACAACAATACCCATGAAGAAGATCATAATAGGCTCAAGCATGGAAGTGAGGGCTTCCAATACGTGTTCAACTTCCAAATCGTAGAAGTCGGCCAACTTGTCAAGCAAAGTTGGCAAGTTACCAGTCTCTTCACCTACAGCAATCATTTGATAAAGCATAGGCGGGAAAATTTTGTATTTCTTAATAGGTTCGGAAAGGCGCATACCTTGTTTCAAACCCATTTGTACTTCCAGAAGAATATCACCAATAACGGAGTTACCTACAGCCTTACTGACAATTTCCAAAGAGTGAACTACAGGTACACCGCTGGCGATCAAAGTACCCAAAGTACGGCAAAAACGTGAAAGAGCCACCTTTTGAATAACCGGACCCAACAGAGGCATATCTAACATCATGCCATCGAGAGCGCGTTTGCCCTTTTCAGTACGAACATACTGACCGATAAAGTAAGAAACTAAACCAATAACGGCCAAAGTGCTGACGACTACAAAAGGATTGGTAGCCATCTTGGTAATCCAAATAAGGCTGCGAGTAATGGCCGGAAGTTGAACGTCGATGCCTTCAAACAGAGCTACGAAGGTAGGGAATACGTAATTGACCAATACGAAAGTAACTAAGCAGCAAGCACCAAATACAACCAAAGGATAGGTAGTGGCTGAAGATACTTTAGCGCGTAAGCGGACTTCGCGTTCAAGCAAGTTGGCCAGACGTTCCATAATGTCGCCCATGGAACCAGACATCTCTCCAGCTCGAACCATAGCGATATAAAGCTGGTCGAACACCAAAGGATGCTTACTCATAGACTTAGCCAGCGTATAGCCCATGCGAATATCATCATGAACTTCACGTACAGCACGACTCAACGGCCCGTTGAGAGTTTGACGACCCAAACCGTCTAAACTTCGCACGGTAGAAATACCGGAGTTAAAGAGCACAGCAAACTGCCTAGTGAAGATAGCCAGAGCATACAAATCGGCTCTCTCAAAGCGAGCAGTCAAATCCTTAATGATACGAGTGGGATCGCGACGCTCTTTAATAGTCGTTACGGTATAACGAATATTACGCAGGTCACGGATAACGGCTTGCTTGTCGGGAGCTTCTACAGTTCCGTCGACACTCCGTCCTCTTGAGTCTACTGCAGTATAATCAAAAACCGGCATAGCGCTGATTATTCTCCAATTCTCCGGCACCGACACTGAGCTCTAAAAAAACCGGCGCCAACTCTACTCTATTGCTAAAAAAGCCTTTCTTTCTTCTACATACCTGCCTTTTCCCCTAGTAGCACCGACACAAAATTAGTCCCTTATATTTCTTCCGAAGTTTAGAAAGGCCCCAACTAAAAATACGACCAAAAACTTAGGAAGTGTCGCTAGAGGGACGGCTTTAGCAGGGCCAGCAACATCTAAAGCGAACAGGCTTGGCACTATGAGATTAGATAAATCCGAGAGAGTTTACTCTCAACTGACTTCCATTATTCCCGGCGGCGTCAACAGTCCGTTCCGCGGTTTTAACCAAGTTGGAGGCTTCCCTCCCATTATTGCTAAGGGTGTGGGCAGCCAAGTCTACGATATCGATGGCAATTGTTATTTAGATCTTTGCTGCGGTTGGGGCCCGTTGCTTTTCGGTCATTGCCATCCTCACATTGTTGAAGCCGTTAAGAGTGCTGCCGAACGCGGTACTTTGTTTGGCGCTTCCACCGAAGGTGAGCTGAAATTGGCTCAAATGGTTCGCGAAGCTTATCCTTCTATGGAGATGTTACGCTTCGTCAATTCTGGTGCCGAAGCCGTCAATTCTGCTTTGCGCGTAGCTCGCTCTGTCACTCGCCGTCCGCGCATTATGAAGTTTGAAGGTTGCTATCACGGCCACGTTGAGTGCTTAGATTCAGTAGGTATCGAAGCTGAAGAAAACGGAGGCCCCTTGGCTTTAGGCGCTTCTCCCGGAGCTGCTGCCGAAACCGTAGTTGCCGACTTTAACGATTTAGAAAAAGTAAAAGCTTTATTTGAGCAATATCCTGGCGAAATCGCTGCCGCTATCTTAGAACCTGTAACTGGCTCTATGGGAGTTATCGCCCCTGAGCCCGGCTTCCTCGAAGGTGTGCGCGATCTCTGTCACGCTCACGGGGCTCTCTTTATTTTAGACGAAGTTCTTACCGGTTTCCGTTTAGCTAAAGGCGGCGCCCAAGAGCGCTTCCACATTGCTGCTGACCTCACTTGTTTAGGAAAAGCTATTTCCGGCGGTTTGGCCATGGGCGCTTACGGCGGTAAGGCCGAATATATGAAGAGCGTTTCCCCTACCGGCCCAATCTATCAAGCTGGTACTTATTGCGGCAACCCTATAAGCGTCTATGGCGCTATTGCCGAATTGGAATTGGCCTTCCAACCCGGAGTTTATGAGCGTTTGGAAACTCTCTCCAATCGTTTGGTCAACGGCCTCAAGGAAGTTGGTGGCATGTTAGTCCAGAGCGTTGGTTCTATGTTCTTTATCGCTTTTGGTCCCAAACAAGTGCGCAACTACCAAGATAGTACCCAATTCGATTATGAGACCTTTGCCAAATTCTTCCATGCTATGCTGGACGAAGGCATCTACCTCCCGCCGTCCACAACCGACGCCGCTTGCATTTCCGCTGTTCATACCGAAGCGGAAATTGATCGCGTAATCGAAACGGCCGACCGTGTGATCAAAAAACTCAAGTTAAAGTAATTCACACCGTAAAAAAAGACGCAGCCCTCTCACCCGGTTCAAGTCATATAAGGCTAAGCTGAGCAAGAGGGCTGTTTTGGAAGGAGCATTTTTATGGCTAACGGCTTTTTTAGCGCCACCGGTGACATTATGAAAGGTTTAGCCGACGCAGCGGCCAAGAAACGTGACGAACTGGTCAGCTCGGCCGAAACCAGGTTAAAAATAGAACGCCTCAAGTCGGAAGTACGCACTTTGCGCCAAGAAAAAGATAGCCTTTTAAACGCTCTGGCCCTGAAAGTTTACGAAGGCTACGTCAAAGGCGAAGTTAAAGATCCCAATTTGCAGGCAACTTGTCAAAATATTCAGCTCAAACAATGGGAAATAGATGAAAAGTGGGCGGAGATCAATCGTGTCAAATCAAGTAATACCTAAATTACTTTTAGCTACCGGCAATGCTCATAAAGCAGCGGAAATGAAAGAAATTTTAGCTGGCTTGCCTGTAGAATTAGTCAGCTTAAGTGAAATAGATCCCAAGCATACTATTACTGAGCCGGAAGAAACTGGCAGCACTTATTTAGAAAATGCCCTTATTAAAGCCAAGCATTATGGGCAAGCAGCTAATATGGCCTGTCTCGCCGATGACTCTGGACTAGAAATAGAAGCTTTAGAAGGAGCGCCGGGACTTTTTTCCCATCGTTTTTTAAGCCAATGCCAAACGCAAGCAGAAAAGAACGAACGCGTTTTGGAAATTTTGCACAATGAACCTTTAGAAAAGCGTCGTGCACAATTTCGTTGTCTGTGTGTAATTTATGGCTTAGACAAATTGGGCTTAGCCTCTTCTCCAGAGGAATACATTAAAGCCGAAGCCACTTGCCCCGGTCATATAGCTTTTGAAGCTTATGGTCAAGGCGGTTTTGGTTACGATCCTATCTTTACACCAGATCTGGGCAATGGTCGCCATATGGCTGAGCTTAGCGCAAGCGAAAAGAATAAAATCAGCCATCGAGGTCAAGCCGTACGCCAAGCTATACAGATGTTATTGGCTAAGTTAGCTTAAATGACGAAATTGCTTTTCTAAGCAAATCTATTTAATAACCCGGCGCATAATAAAGCGCACTGGATAGTTGGAAGCCCCTTCTGGAAGGGTAAGAAGGCGCACGACCGCACTTTGTCCAGCAGGTACGGCAAGCGAAGCGGCTTTATATTCGCTAAAAGGCTCAGCTTCTTTAGACAACGAGCGATCAGTATATTGGTTGCCAAAGCGGAAATAAGCTAAATCTGGCACTTGTTCGCTCAACCAGATATCTGGTTCAATTATTTGGTTGTATAAATCAGTTTGTTCTAAAACAGTAGCCGTCGCTTTGCCTCCTCTGGGGTTAATAATAAGTTCAAAATCGGCTTCACTTTCAGTTTTGTTGATAAGTAGAAATTGCAAAGCATAAACTACACCATAATCTCCCCTAAGTTCGGGACCAGCAATGATATTGGGCTGCCTAACCGCTCCCACAGCAGCCCTAGCTTCAGCAACTTTACTATCACTTACAACAACTACTTTGTTGATAAATTGATCGGCACAAGCGTAAATGCCACGAGCATGAACATCCTTAGGATTGGAGAGTAAGTTAAAACTTAACATCTCCTGGGGATCTTCTAGAGCATTCAAATAAAAAGAGACTTCGCTACCTTCTAAAAGAGTAAATTGAGTTGTGCCGCTGAGAACTTGACAATAAGGAAGCTTTTGGCAAAAAACCGTCATACTTTGGCCAGGATCTATTTCTAAAATACGACCGCAGCCAGCAGTCAAATGGCGCAAGAATTGTACATTATTCTTGTGTCCAGCCTGGAAATAATCGCAATCTGGTCCTCCTTCCCCTTCAATAAGCATAATTTTTGCCTTCTTGCGTTGCGAATTGTTGCGTAAATCCAAGCGAAGCCACAATTGGTTATCTTCCTTACCGCCTTCATGATAATATTGAAAGCGCAAAGGCTTAAAAGGAATAAGTCCACCTTTAAATAGCAAACCACGTTCTTTGACGCGTTCAGGATGATCAGAAAAAGCTAGAACCTCGGTTTTAAGATTAGGATAGGCAATATTTTGAATTAGCCCTCCATTAGGTAAGTGAATTTGTTGGCCTGGATAAAGATTGGGCAAAGCTTCATCTACAGAAAATCCACAACGTTTGGCTACAGCTTGTAAATAGGCGCTATCGGCAGGATAGCCAAATACGGTTAAGGTAGAGCCTTTTAGCTTTACAGATTCGGCCTCATGAACTTTAACATGTGTCTTTTCAATTTCACTTTTATTTTGAGCTAGGGCCGAAGCAGAAATAAGCCCAAGTAAGCCCAACCAGCACCCTAATCCTAGAAGAAAAATGTAATATTTAAATGGCATCTATTTATCCTAAAAGCTAGTCGTCTTCAGCGAACATTTCTTCTATGCTGCTGGGAGAGCGATGAGTATAAATAAAAGAGAGCATCCTTCCCTTAGTACGACAGTTGGGCAAATCTAAGTTTTCACTGCCCAAAGCGTTATCGAGATAAGTTTTTAAAGGTATAACCAGCTCGCTATTTTCGGTAATAATTTGGTAAATAATGGGATGACTGCCTGAAGAGAATATACGCACTGGTTGCTTGCCTTCCAAATTGGCAATGACTAATTCTATGCTGCCAGTATGATTTATGCGTGGATACACACTGACAAACAGAGGATTATCAGAGTCGTCGCTTTCACAGACAACCTCTTCCAAAATGTGCAAAAATTCTTGCTCTTTACTATTAAAGTTGAATAAATAGGAAGCGTGGCGCGAATCTTTGGCCAGCTGAGGCAAATTTGAGCCTGGTTGGTAAACGGTATCATACAAAGGCAAAGCGTAAGGGTAAGAAACCCAGCGACGTGTGCCTATATATTGAGTGCGATCGAAACGTTCACTGCCTATAACTCTATCCAGCCAACCTTTAAAATCGTTGGCAAATTGAGTGCGTGAAGTCATAAAAGCACAAGAACAAGATAAACCGCTAATACAATTAAGTTTTACTTTTTGGCAAACACCATTGATGGTGACATATAGCATTATAGAAGAAGCCGGATTGTAACGCGGTTGCAACTCAAAATCGAGTTGATTCTGATGCAAAAACTCAATTAAATATTCTTCAGTAATAGTTAAACTATAGATAGGTTCTTGCACATAACGAAATAAAGTAGGTTTACTTTCCAGCGATTTCCAGGTCAAATGTTCGACCATACGACGCTGACGTCTTAGAAGCTCTTGTCCGGATTCAAGCATATTTTTTATTTCCTTAGTGGACTAATTTTGCCTGCTTCTCGTCTTTAAGCTATTTATTTCACCAGCGAAGACGCTTCCCATTGCAAAGTATTTATGGAATTTCCCCTGTAGACTTGCAAAAGAAAGCTGTGCCGTCCCGGACTTAAAGCAGCAGGATAATAGATAAAACCAGGATGTTTTATTTGACCACTATTGACAGCTTGTCCATCGACATAAAGACACAGAGAATCATAGGGAGACAGCTCCTCTGCTGCATAGAAACGAACAAAAACAGGCTCTCCTCCTTGGCATTCAACTTGGGGGCCACATTCTAAAAAGACGAAATCGCGAGAAATCTGGTGAGGAATAGCGACCGGATCTAAATGGAGTTCTGTTACCAAACCTACTTCGTTTAGGTGGGCGCAACCAAGCATTTTGGCATATTTTTTATCCAATTTGCTAGCTGGCAGCGGCACTTTTTGCACAGTTACTTTAGCTTTAGGAGCTAAAGTCAAATTGTTGACACCTAATAAAATGTCGCCATAGCGGCAATCATAGAAAGTCCCACCAACCACAACTTGCTCTCGAGCTGTAGCTAAACCACTCGCCAAACTTAAACACAAGCACAAAAAAAGAAAAGTCCGAAGGCAAAACTTGTTAAACATAAGGCCTCGTTAAACAAGAAAAGCGGTTTAGTAGACCGCCAGGAAAAGCTGCCGATCCCTAAACCGCTTCAAAATTGATATATTCCCCACGACTAAGGTCAGGGGCTTTACGCCACTTATTCGTAACGCAACAGAGCTACGGTAGTTTCCACTGGCAGAGACTCTTGGGAAATATCCATAGACATGCTAGCCATATCTTCTACTCTATCCATACGTACCACAAAATCATCCAACGTATTGGAGCACATGCTCAAGTTGGCAATTTTGTCAGTCTTGTAATGCATAGGCAAAACTATATTAGGCTGAAGTTGGTTGATAACTAAACCTGCTTCAGCCGGACCTAAGGTGGTATTTCCGCCAACAGGAATAAAGAGTACATCAGCTTTGCTTATTTGCCCAACCTGAGTGTCAGTCAGAATATGGCCCAAGTCGCCTAAATGGACGAAATGGATACCTTCCCAGTAAAAATGCCAAACGGTGTTAGGCCCACGACGGCGACCGTTGAAATTGTCGTGATAGGTAGGAACACCGTAGAAAGTCAAGCGCTCCTGAGTACGAACGACGTTCAATTCATTCTCCATAAGATAGGGAGAAGTGGGCTTAACCAACATAGGGTTGCCGCCAACTCGATAGGAAGCGTTGTGATCACGATGTTCGTGCGACATAACTACAATATCAGCATCTATAGAAGGAAATTGATAAGGTATGTTGCTTGAATAAGGATCCAAAACGACAGCAGTACCCTTAGAAGAACGGATATAAAAACTAGAATGGCCTAAGTATCTGATAAACATTGTGGGGCAACTATTTGCTTTTTAACACTTTAATTTTTGTTATTTGGAGGGAGCTTCATTAACAGGCGCGACCATAAGAACCAGCTCTTTGTTGACCGCAATGAACTCCAAAGTATCCACGGGCTGACCGCTCACGGGATCGAAGAGAGTGGCGTTGGTCAGAGGAATAAAGCCTCGTTCACGATTTATCTCATCGAGCAATCTTCCACCCGGGACCACGTGCATGTCGCCTTCGAGACGATAAGAAGTAGTTAGAACAATTACGGGAACTTTTTCTTTTACGGTCTTTACCGCCATAATAACCCTCCTGACTGACGCCGCAGCACCAAGACGCACTTTCATCAAAAAAACTTTATGCAGCAATCCTCCGAACTGCTATCTTGCTATAGGCAAGACTGCAGCCAGCCACAGCGCTGAAGCCAATAAACATTAGCCATAGGCAAATTTCTTCCTGCCTTGTCCCAAGTTGGCTGCTCGTAGTAAAGCGCGAGAAGAAACCATAAAAGCTGAATTAAAACCGAGTCTAATAATTAGGCGGAATTACGAAGCCTGAGAAATAGCTAGATACGAAGCCGAACGACTTTAGGAACAAGTATAACTTTTTGCCTATTTTGAGCAAACAATTCTGCAGGACGGCAAGTTTTAGGCACGAATTGGCACGGCTATTGCTGTAAACAGCGGCAGCTATTTTTCCCTTTCAATGAGGTGTTCTTATGGAGAGATTTACCGGATTGCTCGGTATGCTATTCATCCTAGGCATTGCATGGGCGTTCTCCACCAATCGCAAAAAAATCAACATAAAAACCGTAGGTATTGGTTTAGGGTTGCAAGTAGTCTTAGGATTATTCGTATTAAAGACAGAGATCGGCCACAATATTTTTGCTTTCTTGGGGCACCTCGTCAATAAGCTTCTTGAATTTACCAACGAAGGTTCACACTTTGTCTTCGGCGCTCTCGTACCCGCTAGCAGCAACGAACAAGGCGCTCTGGGTATGATCTTTGCCTTCCAGGTACTTCCGGCTATTATCTTCGTCGGTTCTTTAGCTTCTATCGCTTACTACTTAGGCATTATGCAATTCATTATCAGAGTTGTAGCCAAGTTAGTAGTAAAGTTTATGAACACCTCTGGCGCCGAGAGCCTTTACGCTATCGGTACTGTATTTGTAGGCCAGAGCGAAGCTCCCCTTTTGGTTCGCCCCTACTTAGAGAAGATGACCCGCTCTGAGCTTAACACCATCATGACCGGCGGTATGGCTACTATTGCCGGTTCCGTGCTCTTCGCCTACGTAGGCATGCTCGGTCCCGAATGGGCTCCCCACATTATCACCGCTTCTATCATGGGCGCCCCTGCCGGCTTAGTTCTTTCCAAGATTCTCTGCCCCGAAGAAGGCGAGCCCGAGACTTCTGGTGTCGTCGAATTAAAAACTGAATGCAAAGAAAAGTCTATTATTGAAGCCGCTTCCAAAGGTGCTATCGACGGTATGCACTTAGCTTTCATCGTCGGTACCGTACTGATTGCTTTTATTGCTATTATCGCTACTGTAAACGGTGTATTAGGCTATTGCGGCCACGTTTGTGATATCGTAGCTGGCTGGTTCGGTCAGACTTTCCTTTATGCTGACAAAATCTCCATTCAGAGCATTTTGGGTATCGTGCTTTGGCCCATAGCTTGGTTAATTGGCGCTCCCGCTTCTGACGCTCAGATCGTAGCTTCCTTAATTGGTGAAAAGCTCGTATTAAACGAGTTCGTCGCTTACTCCGACCTTTTGAACCACATGACTGTTGGCGACAAGGCTGCCGCTTTGCAAGAACTCACCCAAAAGGGCAAACTTATTGCCACTTTCGCTCTCTGTGGTTTTGCTAACTTCTCCTCTATCGGTATTAACGTTGGATGCATTGGCGGTTTGGCCCCCAGTCGTCAGTCCGAATTAGCCAAACTCGGCGTCAGAGCTATGTTTGGTGGTGCTATGGCTTCCATGATGACCGCTTGCTTAGCCGGTATTCTTATGTAAGTTTAATAAATAGCTTAACCAACAGATAATAGAAAGCGGCTCTCTGTATGGAGGGCCGCTTTTTTTATAAGCAGAACCAAGTGTATTCAATAGTTTGTAATAATAACTTCTTTGCCTACACGCTTTGAAGCATCTCTGTTGATAGCTCGCTTAACATCGATTCCTTCAATTGTAAACCCCTCGTATAATTCATAAACTAGATCGACATTGTGATTACTTAGCATTACTTTAGCTCCAAGAGTATCAAGTCGTCTAAATAAGGATGCAAGCTGGCAATGTTCAGCGTAGCCAAAACCATCTTTAGTATAATCAGTAAAATTAGCTGTTTTACTTATAGGTATATATGGAGGATCAAAATATACAAAGTCGCCAGCTTGCACGTTTACGCAGGCTTTTTCAAAATCTCCATAGAGAATTTCTACTTTACATAAATTCAAATAAGCCCCTATATTGCGTAAATTTTCTTCGCTCATAGAAGCTCCCCCAACTTTATTGTTATAGGGCACATTGAATAGCCCTTTGGAATTAACTCGATACAACCCATTAAAGCAATGTTTATTTATCCATATTGTAAGAGCAGCGCATTCTGCGTCGAGAATATGTCCAGTTATTTTTTGGTTATACCGCTCTCTCATTAATAAATAATAATCTTTGTCACACTCTACAGAGTCAAAATGGGATAAGCTCTGAATCACAGCTTCGGCATCAAATTGGAGCTGACGGTAAACATTAAGTAATTGCTCATTTACGTCGTTAATGACAGCTCTGCGGGGCTGCACATCAAGTAGAAGAGCACCTCCGCCAATAAACGGTTCAAAATATTGGCCATATGATTCAGGCATACGCTCCTTTAACTGTCCAAGAAGCTGTCTTTTTCCACCTGCCCACTTAACGAATGGACTTATTTTGAATTTGTCCATATGAACCTCAAACCATTGCTGTCTAAAATGGCCTTAAATTATAGGATGGTTAATAATACCCTTTTGACAATTTTTCCAACTATAATGATCAATATTTAACAAAAGTAGCCAAATATTGTTTTTTTAGCCTCTAACTAACATTTTTCTGCCTATTTAAACAGTAAAAATACAGGAATGAAACATTAACTTAACTAAAAACATCTAAAAAATTAACAAACAAATTCTAGAATGGAAGTGTGTTTGTAAAATTACCTGTTTTTGGGGGAATATTTTTTTGCTAGATCAGTGTGCGTATTTTCTGCCCTGCGGTCGAGAATATAGCTATATGATTGTTTGAGCAACCTATTTGCGGTAATATTATAGCGTGTTTAGGGGAAAGTTTGCCGCCAACCTCGGGGGGACGGAGAAAGAGCCTGTTATACTGATGCATAACTCTGAATCTTCAGCAGAACAGAAAGCTGCCAGTACTTCTACGCCAGAAAAGGGCAAGCTGCTTCATTTCGCTCAATATCGTAATTCGAATAGTTTTCGCCAATATTGCGATTTGGCCGGAACTTTGCAAGGGCAAGGAAGATATGAAGAAGCCAAGTTGGCTTGGACTAAAGCGGTTGAATTAGATCCGGATAATATCAATATTCGCATAGATTTTGGCGTAGCTTTGGCCGAAACTGACGATATAGAGGGTGCTTTAAGTCAATTTGAAACGGCTGCCAAGTTGGATCCCAACAACATAGACGCCAATTACCTTTTAGGCATGGCCCATTTCCACCTCGAGCACTTCGATTTAGCTTTAAAATATTGGAAGCGCTGCTTAGCTGACAAAACTGGACAATTGGAAGATGAGACTAGTTTGCGCATGTGTCTAGCCGAAGCTTACCGCGCTTTAGGCCGTCCTCACAAAGCAATTTTCCAGCTCAATAATATTTTGGAAAAAAATCCTGCCGACATAGACGCCTACAATTTGTTAGGTATGATTTTGCTGGAAATAGGCGACAAAACTTTTGCAATGGATGTGTTAAAGAGAGCCGTAACTTGCAATCCTGATTTTTATCGCTCCCATTTAAATTTGGGCGTAGTTTATTTCGATTGCGGAGCTATCGATTTTTCCATTCACGAATTTAAAAGAGCTTGCCAATGCAACCCTAAAGATACAGATTCTTTTTACAATTTAGGGCGTGCCCTAGCTGTCAAGGGCGAACTTCAACAAGCGTGCCAAGCTTTAAAAAAGTCATTGGAACTCTCTCCCAACCAACACGATTGCTTAGGCTTTTTGGGCAATTTAGAGCTGCTGTGCGGAGATTTCCAAGCTGCTTGCGGTCATTTTAAGCAAATTTTAGCTGACGATCCAAATAATATAGAGGCTCTGTGTTCAATAGCCGACGCTGAACATCGCCAATACAACTACCAAGAAGCCGAAGCTTATTTGCAACATGCTTACAAATTGGCTCCAGAAAATTCTTTAGTACATTACTCTTTAGCTTTGCTTTACCGCGATCAGAGCAAGAAACTGGACAAAGCGGTAAAGCATATGCGTAAGGCTATCGATTTGCAACAAAACAATCCAGAGTATCAATTGCTTTACGGCGATATTTTGGCCCAAGCTGAAAGAGGAAGTAAAGCTAGAGACGCTTGGGAAAAAGCCATAGAATTAGATCCTTCCCTGGCAGACGACGTTCGTTCTCGCTTAAAAAAGTTTGACAAAACCTAAAACTTAGCTAATTTTCATATCTGGATCTTTATTTTTTTGACCTAGTACTTTATAAGCAGGCTAAAGAGTTAGCCAAGCTGAATAGCGGAGAGCTTAATTGAGTTCTTTTTAGTCCGGAAAGATTTTTTGACATGAATATTTCACTTTTAGGCGATGGCAAGTTGCTTTTTATTATGGCTTTAGCTGCCATCGTCTCTATGCTGACTACCCTAAACACAGCTGCCCGTCCGGCGGCCATTCGCACCAAACAAGTAGCTCTATCTCTGGCCGTGTCAGCTATCTTTTTTATGTTTACACGTTTTGCCAACCTCTTTTATTTGCCAATTTTGGGCAAATACGTTGACAGAGCCGTACAAAGTGGCAACGTAAACATACTTTACGAACAAATACAATGGGTAGTGCTTAGTTCAGCTTTAGGTGCTCTTCTCTCCTGGCTAATGTTACCTACTTTTACAGCCATCTACGAACGCGGCATTGCCAGTATAACTGTGCGCGGTTCTATGCTAAAAATGCTCTTGGCCCTTCCTTCAGTACGCGGCGTTAAGGCGCTGTTTGGCTGTTTGCGTTCTCCTTTAGAACTCAAAGCTTGGGCTTGTCCCAATAATTGTGCACCCTCTGAAGCTGGAGAAAGCGAATCGACTAATGAGCCTTTTGCTCTCCCTTGGGATTTGCTCAGCTGGAATATTTTTGCTACTGCTGTTTGGACAGTAGGTGCCTTAGCTGCTTTGCAAGTAAGCGCTCTTTACCCAGATTTAGCTGCCACAGCCGTGCTCCTTTCCGGTTTGGTCAACTCGTTTGCGGCCATCGCTTTTAGCCTTTTTGTCGATCCTAAAGCAGCCGTCATTACCGACCAAGCAGTATCCGGCCAACGTCCGGCCAGCCACGTATTGCAACTTACTTTCCACTTAGGACTGGGCAATTTTATAGGCGGTTTACTCGGACTTTTTACCTTTCCCTTAGCTATTAAGATTATAAGCCTAGCTACCGAAAGACTGGGCCACGCCAAAATGGACGAAAATATGTGGCTGGTCATTGGTCTGAATGTAGTTGTCACTTGCTTAATGTGCACTTCTTTAAGCTCGCGTATTTCAGCCGTAATTACTAAAAATGTTGCCACAGCATTAGCTATTTACAATGTTTTCTTCTTAATTACCCGTTTAACTACTCAAGTTTATGCTCCTATCTTGGGTTCAGTCAGAGACTCCGTAGTAAAAGGAGCGGCTTCGGCCGCGGAATTGTTGCCTCTCTTCCGCTGGGTAATCGGTGGAGCTACTTTAGGTACTATTTTGGGTTGGTTGCTCATGCCTACCTTCGTGGCAATTTACAATACAGCTATTAAAGCTTTAGAAAAAAGAAGCGGCTCTATGGCTACTTTGCTTAAAGATTTGCTTAAACCTAAATATTGGGGCAAAGTTTGGCAATGTTGGCGCAAACCTTCAAATTTCGGAGTATTGGTCAGCGATCTAAAATTATTGCCTAAGAGCTTCTTATTGGCTAATATTTTCGTTGTCGGTATTCATGTAATTGGCGTTTTGGCAGCTATTCAAGCTGGCGCAGAATTAACTGGCCATTTAGCTCGTACTGCCACTTTACTTTCTTCGGTAATTAATGGCGCCGCAACTATTTTAAGTAGTATCATTGTCGATCCCACTGCGGCCAAAATTACTGATGAAGCAGTGAACGGAAAACGCTCTTTGCATGAAGTCGAAGCTATGGCCGTATTCCTTTGCTTAGGCTCAATTTTAGGAACCGTACTTTCCCAATTGCTCTTTACTCCCAGCGTTAAGATTATTATTTTGGGAGCTAAAATTTTAGGAGCTTTATTCTAATAATTGGCGGAGTAAAAAAATGAGTGAAAAAATTACTAATGTAATGCGCATCTTAAAGCAAAAGAAAATACCTTTTGTTGAGCATACGTACGCTGCCGATCCCACTAAAACAGCCGAAGATATAGCTCAAGAGGTAGGTTTGCCTCCCGAACGCGTTTTTAAAACTTTAGTCACAGTTGGACGCAGCAAGAATCATTATGTCTTTGTGATACCAGCTTACGGCCATCTAGACTTAAAAAAAGCCGCAGCAGTAGTAAAAGAAAAATCTATAGAGATGATCCCTCAAAAAGAACTTTTGCCTCTGACAGGTTATGTCCACGGCGGTTGCTCTCCTATAGGTATGAAAAAAGCCTTTCCTACTTTTGTAGACGAAAGTTGTTTGCAATTTGATACTATAGCTATCAGCGCCGGTAAAGTAGGCTTTCAAGTCGAATTAGACATAAAATTGCTCAATTTTCCCACTGCTTCATTGATATAGACTTGTCCAAAAATAGAAAAAAAAAACTGCTGTAAGTGAAATAGAAAAAGGCGCTCCATAAAATGGATCGCCTTTTTTATTTGCTTTTCTATTGACTACTTTATAACAATTATTTGGCAATTACTTTAAGCCAAGCGGAAACCTTTTCCGGAGCTTGGTTGAGAGCGCCATCATAAATAGCTAAACCTTCGGTAAGAGAAGCTTTAGGGGCAGCTTTGCGCAAATCGTCAATGCCAGTCATACCACTGCCTCCGTGAGTACTAAATGGCGCAATTGTTTTTCCTTCTAAATTGGCTTGCTCAACAAAAGTCAGTACAGCCATAGGGCAAGTTCCCCACCAACAAGGATAACCGATATAAACGGTGTCGTACTTACTTAAATCGGGCATTTGACCTTTTAATTTGGGGCGCTCATTGGCGGATTTTTCTTTTTTAGCTTCATCTGTGCAAGCACGAGATTCGCTAGGATAAACCTTCTCCGTCTCAATGCGGAACAAATCGGCGCCAGTTTCTTTGGCAATTTCTTCAGCTACTCGCTTGGTGTTACCGCTATAAGAGAAATAAACCACTATAGCATGCTTGCCACCATCTTGTTTGGCCACAGTTGTAGATTCGGCAGCAACCGTTTGCACAGCAGCTTTATCATTTTGCATTGAAGTAGAGAAATTAGAAGATGCTTTATTAGAATCGGCATTATTGCTGCAAGCTGGCAAGCTTAACAAAACGAAAAGAGCGACTAAAATATGCAAAAGTGAATTTTTCAAGAGATTTTTCCTCGTTATAACAAAAAATGCTACTCAAATAAATCGAAAAAACGCTCTGCAGCTCAAAAAGTTCGCAAAGCGTTTTTAGCTTGTGTTCAGGAGCCGCCTTTAGCTTACAACCTAAAGTGCACTTTAGGTCAAGCTCTATAAAATGGCTCCTATAGCAATTTTTACTTCATTAAATATAGAGCTATTCCAACTCAATTAAACCATCAACCACTTTTTTAATAAAGCGCTCCGGCACATCTTTGCCAGAGAAGCTGTAATAAGAGCCTTTGCGCCAAGAAGAGATCCAATCGGCTCTAAAGGCGACTCCTTCTTCCGAGTCTTTGGGGTAGACTTCAGCTGTACCTTTTCCATAAAGAATATTGCTGAACTGAACTTGTTTTTCTCCGGGAAAAACATCGCCAACTCCACCGTTGCAACCGAAAATTTTTACTTCTCCGCCCATGCCGTTGGAATAAGTTAATACGTAAGAAGCTCCTAAAGGCGACATATAATCCACATCAACATTGACAAGCTGCAAATCGTCATCCATGCCGCAATAATAAAAAACGGGAAAAGGTAAAGCTTTCAGCTGGTTCATTTGCTGCTCGTTCATATTATATTTAAGACCTTTCTAGTTAAAAAAATACTAAAAGAGCTGATCCGAAGCCGCTCCCAACCTCGATAACAGTGTTTTTTTCGTCTACCCCAAGCAAAAGCCTGCTCCATCAAACTAAGCTTAAAAACCGCAGCTCAATTAGCCAATTAGCTATCGGCACGTTTTACATCTTCGCAAGCTATGGGCAAACATTCACCGGGACGACTTTTAAAGCGTACCCATAACTTGCCAGAAGCTATAAAAGATACAGTACCTAAACCGTTTACTTTATGTTCAACAGTGCAACCAGCGGGGAAATTAACCGCAATTTCGCGGCGGCGGAATTTGCGCACTTGAGGAGGCATAATCGTTATTTGCCTCACTTTTTCTGCCGCAGTTCCGTGTTTATCTTTGAGCTCTTCGCTACCAGATCGGAAAGGACGGCCAGAAGATAACTTTTGCGCGACAGCTTTGGCTTTCCAACCATTGCTGCTTTTAACCTCAATTTGCTTTAAGGGCATTTCATAAATAAAACGAGACAACTCTGAATCTTGATCGCCACGATGGCAAGCTGCCGTAAGATACAGCATATCTTTAGCTCTGGTTAAACCGACATAGCAAAGGCGCCGCTCCTCTTCCACTCCTTTATCTCCATCGACTAAAGAGCGATGGTGAGGTAAGAACCCGTCTTCCATACCGACTAAAAAAACTACCGGAAATTCCAAGCCTTTGGAAGTATGGATAGTCATTAAAACTAAGCTATCCTGTTTGTCGGCGCTTTCGTCAAATTCATCACGACCAGATATTAAAGATATTTCATTCAAGAAAGCCCGTAAGGGAAGTTCGCCATCATAGTTGGGACTGTGGCGCTCTTTTTGAAAGCGTCTATCAAAATCTGTCAGTACTTCTAAAAGTTCTTGTAAATTTTCTCCACGCTCTTGATCTTCTTCTAAATCGCTGGAAAGCAACTTATCCTTATAGCCAGTTTCTTCCAGCACAACTCTGACCAATTCAGCCAAAGAGCAATCTGGACTTAGAGCTTGTTTGCTCAATTCTTCCAATTGATCATACAATTTGCGGCAACGCCCTACGTAAGAAGCAGCCACGGCAGCCTGATCGGCTAGACCTAAAGCATGCATAATGGGAATGCCATTGTGAGCAGCATAAGAGACAATTTTAGCTAGAGTGCTTTCCCCTAAACCACGCGTATTTTTGATAATTCGGCCCAAAGCTATCGAATCGCTGGGATTGCCCAAAACATAAAGATAAGCCAATATATCGCGAATTTCTTTACGATCATAAAAGCGACGGCCGCCCACGATTTGGTAACTCATGCCTTCTTCACGCAACAGCACTTCTTCAAAATTGCGACTTTGAAAATTGGATCTGTATAAAATGGCAATATCGGAATAGCGATAGCCACACTGCTGCACCAAACATTTGCAAGCTTGGACTACAAATAAAGCTTCACTACGAGCATCGTCAGTGATATAGACATATGGTAAAGTTCCGTCGGTACGATTGCTCCACAAGTTTTTTACTTTGCGGTCAGAATTATGGCTGACGACTAGGTTAGCTACATCTAAAATTTGTTGCGTAGAGCGATAATTTTGCTCCAGCTTAATAACTTTGGCATCATGGAAGTCTTTTTCGAAGCGCAAAATAATAGAAATATCTGCTCCGCGAAAACCGTAAATACTTTGATCGTCGTCACCTACAGCGCAAAAATTTCTATCTTCATTTAGAAGCAAACGCAATAATTCATACTGAATAGGATTTACGTCTTGAAATTCGTCTACCAAAATATAGCGTAAATGGCGACGATATTTTTCGCAAACATCAGGATTATTAGAAAACAACTCAACCGTATAGACCAAAATGTCGTCAAAATCGAGAGAATCATTTTCGCGTAAACGTCGGTTATAAGCTTGATAAATGGGAATAAGCAAACGTTCTTGAGCTAAAAGCGGACTTAAATCTTCAGGCTTGCGGCGAGCATTTTTGCAAGCGCTAATAGCACTAAGCAAATCGCGCGGCGCATGTTTTTGGCCGTCGATATTGAGCTCTTTTAAAATGTCGCGCATTAAAGCTACTTGCGCTTCGGTGTCATAGATGGAAAAGCTGGAGCTAACATCGAGATATTTGGCTTCTCTACGCAACCAACGAGCACAAACGGAGTGAAAAGTGCCTACATTAGAAAAGAAACCACTGCCACAAAGTCCCTCAATACGCTCAACCATTTCACGCGCAGCTTTATTGGTAAAAGTGACGGCCAATATTTGTGAGCGCTGGGCTAAACCCGATTGCAAAATCCAGGCAATGCGCTTGGTTAATACCGTAGTTTTACCGCTGCCAGCTCCGGCCAAAATAAGCAAAGGGCCTTCGGTAGTAGTAACAGCCTCAGCTTGCTGCGGATTCAATCCTGTCAGAATAGACTCCATAGTCACAAAAAGTCACCCCTTTATCAATCATGCAAATGGACTTTGTAGCCAAAACGACGTTGCAAAACATTGAGCAAAGCTGGCATAAATATGGCCGAACTTAGCAAGTTAGCACCTACACCCAAAGTCATAACTAATCCCAAAGTAGCTACTCCTTGATGGTTGGCAATAATCATAGTGGCAAAACCGATCATAGTAGTGAGGGCTGACAAAGTAATGGAAGGGCCGGTAGAATGGCTGAAGATGCCAGCTCCACCTTCTTCAGAAACTCGGTGAATAATATGAATACCAAAGACTAAGCC
>DHKB01000040.1:40435-48976 GCA_002407045.1 Candidatus Bruticola papionis
AAAGACTAAGCCTATACCCAAAATTAGAGGCAAAGCTAAGAAGTTGGCGCTATTGAAATCACAATGCACAGCTCCCATCATGCCAACCATCCAGACTATACCTAACACTTTGGGCAACAAAGCCAATAAAGCCACACCTAATTTGCGAAAATGTATAAACAGCAACACCCAAATGGCACACAAAGCCCACGTGCCAGCTTTTTCGTTAGATTCGCGCAATTCTTGACAATCGTAGTAGCTCATAATAGGCATACCCACAACTTTAGGATCGACGCTTTGAACTTCTCGCACAAAACGCTCCTGAGCTGGGCGTTCCCAAATATTTTCTTTAGGGAAGATACGCACTTGGATAAGTCCAGTACGGCCTATTTCACGATTTCTCAAATCATCAGGAATATCACTTATTGTCAAAGGAGGCGCATCTTTTTGCGAATGCAAAAAATTGACAATATCAGCTAGACTTTTATAGAAATTGTCTTCAAAAGTATTGAGGCCATCTTCAATAGGTCCCGGCCCCATAGTAGACATAATCGAAAAAAGCTTGTCAATTTTTATTTCCAAACGTTTAGACGTTTGACTGACTTCCGGAGAAGAGCTTTTTTGCAACTTGTGCAAAACTGAGCGCATTTCTTGGTCGCTACTCTCTATAGAATTGCCTAAAGCACGGAAAGAAGCAATGCGACTCTCATCTGGATCGCGATAAATTTCGCGAGGCACGGGAATAGAAGAAACGCTCTCAACTATTTCTTTTAAATAGGGATATTTTTCCTTATAATTGACTGGAATCATCATCGCCACAGTTTCCACATCGGAAACGGTAGGTAACTGAGAAAATTTTTCAGCCAGTTGGCAAGCTGTGGGCACATCTTTAGCTAAGGAAATACCACAAAGAAGCGAATGCTCACTGGCATTGATTAAATGCATTTCAGTGCGTACAGATTGTAAGCCCTTGGCTTGTAAATTGAGTAAGTTGTAGTCGTAGCTAACATTTTTGCCATACCAAAGAGCTGCCAAAGTAGCAACTAAGCCGACAATAACTACACCTTCGGAGCGATTAAGTAACCACTTTTCCATATTGGCCAAAAAGGCAAAACGAGAAATGCCCTTAGCTTCGTAAACCTTATTTTTATCTTCAGTTAGGAAAATAAGTGAAGGTAAAATAAGCATCATGGAAAGATAGCAAAGCAAAATACCGCTGCCAGCAATAATACCTAGCTCGGCAATGCCCGTAAAATCGGTGAAAGCCAGCACATAAAAGGCCAAAGCGGTACTGACAGCTCCAGTTAAATTTTCGTAACCTGCGCCACGCATGGTCGCTTGCATAGCCACTAAAATATCAGCCGTTTTGGCTCTCTCTTCATCGTAACGATAGAGAAAATGGATACCGAAGTCGATACCTAAGCCCATTAAAATAGTGGCAAAAGTTACGGTGAGCAAATTTAAGTGGCCGATAGCCAGCGTAGTAAAAGCCATAGTCCAGCCGATACCAACTATCAAGCCCAAAACAGCCATCAAAGGCTTAAAAATTTCTCGGAAAGCCCAAATAAAGATAATGGCAATTAAAACTAGAGAAAGGATGGCCGATTGTGTAGAGTCATTGGTGGAAGAATCAGCTTCGTCGACATTAAGAACCAATTCACCAGTCAAGCCAACCAGCACATTTGTGTGGGAGCGTTCTAAAACTTCCAAAATTTCTCGAATGCGGCTGACTGCCCTATTTATGGAAACATCTTGGCCCTCATTATCGCGGTAGACTGGACGACAAAGTAAAGCATAAAAACGGCCGTTGGCAATGGTATTGTACTGAAGGATCCTCTCTTGAGAAAACATGCTATTGATAGCATCTTCGTTTTCGCCGCCTTCTTGTCCCAATTGCTCAAGCATAATATCAGTCCAAGGAGAAACAAACTTGCCTCTTCCTCTAGTTTCCATACTCTGAGTAAAAAGATCAAGAAAACGTTCAGCTGTAGGCAATACGCCTTTAAGCTTATTGAGATCTGGAGCGCCAGAATTGCCCATTTCACGCGAAAGCTGAGGAGCTTTTTGCATAAGATCGGCTAAACCGCCTGAAGAAGCCAAAGCTTTTAGCCCAGGGCCGTAATCTTTTAATTGCTGGGCTATTTCACGCAATTGCTGCGGTTCCAGGTAATGCAAAGCATAATTGCGCAAAAAAGTGACGTCTACTTTTTCGAAGACATCCTTAAAAATATCAGGCTCTTCTCGCAAACGCTGAGCCAAATCGTCAACAAAGGCTCGGCGCTGAGCGGCGGTGCCATCTTCCACGATCACCACAATATCTTCAGAGCGCGGAAAATCGTTAGTGTAACGATCTTGCTCGGCTTGTAATCCGGCAGAGCGTTTAATTAAGTTAGCTTGATCGGCATCAAAAGTGAGATAGTTGGCCGTATAAATCATACCTAAAAGGCAGCTTACCAGGCCAACAATTATGATTAAACGCGGAAAATGGAAAGAAAACTCGGCCAACTTGCCCAACATTTTATAAGTAAATGCTTCTTTGTTGACAGAGCCTTGAGACGCCGCCTTTTCTTCTGCAGCTAACGATTTATCGGAGCCTTTTAAATCCATAATTTAGAGGGTGTCCAACCAGTGAGCGTTTTCTAAAACGGCTCCTATCGAATGCAAGTTTCTAACGTTGAAAATATGCTGAGCGCTAAGTTGCCAACGTCCACAGCAAGCAGCATGTACAGCATCAGCAACAGAAACGGCACAGTGTTGCATCACGCTAGCATCACGATAACAATCGATCATACACTCTGTGCAACCATCGCGAATGATTTGGCTGCCGTTAAATTCACAGACATGGCACATGGGACGACGCCAATTGCAGCAACGCCACAATTGTAATTGCCAATCCAGATAGAATTGCTTAAAGCCTCCCAGGCAAACGAACTCTTGCGGTTCTTTATTGAGATAGCGATGCATATCCATCATAGAAGCAGTGGGATTAAGCACTCGATACGATTTTTTCAAAGCGATTACTTCATCGATCAAATGATGCATCTCTTCGGGAGTATAATTTACTAAATCAGAATCTTTGCACCCGAGATAGTTGGAATCTAAGTTGATCAGAGGGAAAGAAAAAGTGACCGCCTCAAAGCCCATACGCTCCAAAGTGTGAGGCAATTCTTTCAGATCGCCCAAAATTTTGCTCAGAGTGACTGAAGCCACGCGCCCTACTTTATGTTGAGCGAATATGCGGTTGGCAGCAGTAATGCGCTCAGTTACGCCAGGCAAACCACGGTTTTTTTCGCTGACAGATGGATCAACGGAATCAACAGAAATAATTACTTCGCTTAAACCATTACTTATCAAAGAATTGACTTTATCAGCAGACAAAGTAGAACCGTTGGTAACGATTAGGCTGTCCATACCCAAATCACGGCAATGAGCCATAAACTCTTCTAAGTTGGGATTTAAAGTAGGCTCTCCGCCAGTAAAAATTAAAAAGCGCACTCCGTTACGATAGAGACAATCGATAGCGTTTAAGCCAGCCGACAACTTAACCAAAGTTTTGGGATTTTTATCATTTTTAGCTTGTTCTCTGGAGAAATTGCAAAATTCACATTTAGCATTGCAAGCATTGGTAATGGCAAATTGACAAGTAGAAGGGCCACCATCTAAAAATACTTGACTAATAATCTCTTTCCAATTCACTGATTATTCCTCCACCGATCTATTGACAAGACCAGCACATATTTATTCACTAAAAATACTTAAAAGCGGTAGAATATAGAGAACTAACTGTCTAACTTAAAGCTAACAGCCTAAGAAAGCACAACTACAATTATGCCGCAAAAAATTATTAAAGTCCCCGCCCAGCGTAAAGGTGAAACGTGTTCTTGCAAATATATTTTGGCCAAAAAAGCGTTAATAATGTAATTTAAGGCCGTTAAAGGTAAAAGCAAAGAAAGATCGGCCATAGAGAGCATAGCCAGCCACAGGAAAAACGATATGGCCAAGAGGCCTGCTCCCAGCAGTACGTTACCATTGGTAATAACTGCACAAATTATGCGCCAAATATCGCGTAAACTATGGATTGAAGAATCTATAGAGCGCATTCCCTTTGACACAAAAATATCAGCCACAGCTGTAACGCTGACGCCAGTCAAAATAAGAAGTAAAACTTTTAACATGATCGCGCTCTTTTCGCTCCTAATACTTGCTCGGCCTTCTGAAAAGACAGGCGGCGCAATTCTGTACTTATGGCTAATAGCCTACCGTTTTTTAGCAACAATAAGACAACATTTTTTACAGCACTAAGGGCTTAGACAGGTATTTTATCAGCCTTTAAAGAAGCAATGGCGGATCATAAAGTTTACACTTGACGAAGGGAAAAAGATTAGCTTTGCGCAAGCTCATATTGTTACTTTCGGCTCTTATATTGGCAATTGGGCTGAATTTTGTCAGCTTTACCTCCAATGCCATAGCTCAAGCAAATTCTTCTAATAGTTCTTTAATATTAATTCAGTCGGAGATTGCCGGTACAGAAGTTTTCGGTAGCGGTGTTATCGTGTTGACTGGTCGTGAAAGTTGCCAAGCTGTAACCAGTTACGAAGCTATTAAAGGAGCTTCTAGAATTACGGCTTTAGCTAGCGGCTATTCACCTGTACCAGCCAAAATTTTGCGTTTTGCTCCCGACGCCAACTTGGCTTTGCTGGAAATTCCTATTCCCGCTCTACCTGCTGCCAAACTCGGAGACAGCGAAGTAGTCAAAGATGGTACTCCAGTGGCTATTTCTTACGCTTCACCAGTTTTGAGCGGCGACGTGGCTACTTCTTTTGGTAATGGCAAACGCGGCGGCAGTGTCATTGATATTATTAATCGCCCTGGCGGCTCAGTTATGCGTATCAAGATGTCCGCTCCTTTGCAAGAAGATACCAGCGGTGCTCCAGTTTATTTGCCTAACACTAATGAGCTGATTGCCATTTCCCTTTCTATCGAAGCAGCTTCCGGTCACAACGATATGCGCTTTGCCATTCCTATTGCCATGGCTAGTGCTCTATCCCCCAATATCAGATCTTCTTCCGACTCCATTGCCAATATAAGAGTATTGGACGGTGAAGATGCTCCTGTTCTTGAAGGTGGAAATAACGAAGGCGACAGAGCTGAAGAAGGCAGCCCCTTAGTTCCCATTATTGTGGGTGTAGTCGTAGTTGCTGTGTTAGGCGGTGTAGCCTACTTTGTTTTGGGTGGCAAGAAGAAAAAAGCTGTAGAGCCCTTCTCTGTTTTGCCTATCTTACCTGAAGACATGCCTATGGCCTTTGTCACTGCCGAAGGTAGTATTCTCCCCTTCACCAAAGATTCAGTCATTGTTGGACGTTCCGAAAGCAGTGACTGGTGCTTCCCTGAATCGAGCGTTTCTGGTCGTCATGCTCGCATTCGTAAGAGCCGCGACGGTTCAAGCTATGAATTGGAAGACTTAGGTAGTAGCTATGGAACTTTCATCCGTGGTCGACGCGTAGGTCGCAGCGATGTTATTCATCCTGGAGATATCGTCCGCTTTGGAGACGTAACTCAAGTAAAACTTCTTACTAGAGCCGAATCTCAAGCCAAAAATGCCATAAATACAGCTAAGCTCGAAGAAGATGGCGAAGAATAAATAGTTTTCCCCAGTATAGGCGGTAAAACTTAAACCTAAAGCCTCAAGGGGATCTTCCTTTGAGGCTAAATTTTTTTAGATAAAAATTTCAGCTTATGGCTGGATTAGCAATCGACGGTTATTGCAATATGGCTCAGTATCAAGTAGGAGAAATTATAAATAAGCTCTATCGCGTAACTGGCTACCTTGGAGAAGGAGCGCAAAGTTATGTTTATTCTGTCAGCGACGCTAAGCGTCCCCTGGCCTGTTGGGCTTTGAAGCAATTGCGTTTAGATGATATTCCATCTGCCGAACGAGATAACGCCCTAGAAATGTTTGCTAGAGAAGGCCTTATTCTTAAGCAATTGCACCATCAAGCTTTGCCTAAGCTTATCGATTACGGCGCTCCTTCCGGCCAAGCTCCTTATATAGTAATGGAACGTGTTAAAGGTCGGCCTCTAGACGAAGTATTAAATGAGCGAACAGCTCCTCTGCGCCTAGAAGAAGCTTTGCCTATAGCCTTGCAATTAACTCATTTATTGCACGCACTTCATAAACAAACTCCACCTATTATCTATAGAGACTTAAAGCCTTCAAATCTCATTTTATCAGATAGTGGTATGATTCGCCTGATAGATTTTGGCATTGCCCGCTTTCGCAGTGCCGATTCTCTCAAGGATACCCAAGAGCTAGGCACTCCTGGCTATTGCGCTCCAGAACAATACCGTGGCTACTCCTCTGCTCAGAGTGATCTTTATTCTTTGGGTGTAACAATTTACTATATGCTGACTTTTAAAGATCCTCAAAGTCTGAATTTTAATTTTCCACCTCTAAATACAATTATCAAAGACGCTCCTAGTGCACTTACCAATTTGCTGGCTGCTTGTCTAAGCATAGATGTCAATAAAAGGCCCCAGTCGGCTCAAGAAGTGCGTCGCATTCTTTTCAAAGTATTGCAAAATTATCAAGCAACACCTAGCAAAAGCACTCAACCTCTGGAAATAGGTTTACAAAATTTAAGCCATCATTTATCAATGCTCGAATTTTAGTCGAATTGGCTAGCTGAATAAAAAAAGAGCCGATTGGCAAAATCGACTCATTTATATGTGAAGTTTTGGACTAAATTATAAAGGCAAGAATAATCGATACTTTTCGGAAAATTTTTCTCGCTGGCTTCTGATAATATTGGAAGCTTCTTTACCATCGCCCAAAGCAATTGAGCAACTGCCAAGAGGATGAAGAGCATCAGCAGCCCAGACAACGACAGCTCCAGCAGGCAAATCTTTGAGTTGCTCAGGAGTAGAGTCGGTGCATTCCACAAACTTATCAGATTTGGCCAAGAAGTCAGCCAATTCGGCGGCAGTCTTTCCTCCAACTTCAACGCCCTTGGCAATTAGGGCCTGGCCTACAGGCTTAAAATCAAAGAAACCGGGCTGATTGGCCTTCTTCTTAATTTCTTCACCTAATTCATTGCCAAAGTCGGTGCTCGTAAATCCGTCCTTAGCCGAAGCAGAAACTTTCTTGGCCTTAGGAGCAGCCACTTCTTCAGCATTGTTTTCTTTTTCCGGAATAGGCTCAAAATAGTAACGACCAACACTTTCAATTTGCTCGTAAGCGTCGGGATAGTAGAAATGCAAAAAGATTAAACGTGCTTCTTGTAAACCTTTTAAAAGCTGATTTTCATCTTGGATCTTCTTCTTTTGCTCTGGAGTGCCGCGATCCATAATTTTCAAAATGCTAGTAAATGAACGCACTTCAGGAGCCAAAGACGACAACTCGGCAATGGGCTCGTCAACTTCCTCATAACACTTATTAACATAACTTGTATAAGCATTAAAGTCAGAGTTTATGTAGGCACTGACCATGCCTACAGTAGCTGCCGTCACCCCACTATTGCTACCTTTGCGATCAGATGGATTGTTAAGATAACCGGAAAGAGTTGACGAAACAGCCAACAAACCATCAAATATAGCTGCTGGAGTATTGTATACATTTACCCCTATTAGCGAAGCTACAGATCCTAAACTAAATTGACCAAAGCCCATTTGTCTCAATTATTCCTTAGCTATACAAGCAGAATTGACCTATGACCGCCATTGCTTAGACAAGCCGAGCATAAGCCCTTTCTATGACTGCTTAACTCCAACTTATATGGAGCCAAGTTCTACCAATAATAAACTCTTGACCGTTTTTCAAAGCGACACTGCCGTAAAGACGCTCTCCGTCAACAAAAGTTCCATTAGTGGAACCTTTGTCTTCCAAAATAACTCCCCCGGCAGTAGGTTCCAAAACGGCATGGTGTCGGCTAACAAAACGATCTACACTTAAAGCCACATCACCTTCGCGGCCAATTTGCACTCTCTTGTTGAATTGGAAGACGTATCCGTCTAGCGGCCCGCCCAGCACTTCAAGCATTATTCTCATACCTATTGCCAATTGCCCCTTTCATTGTTATCAGCACTTGGCTCTAACCGACGGCTGAAAGGGCCCGGTGAACCAGGTTGAGGCGGACGCTGTACAGCTCCTTGAGGAGTTGCTGGAGTAGCGCTGTAGCCACTCTGTTGCCAACTTCCCATAGATCCAGAAGCTGCAGGCGGCGCCTGAGGACGAGGCGGCACAGGGCTAGGACGAACTCCCGCAGGAGGTACTTGCGGACGAGGAGCCCCTGTTCCAGGCCTTTGACCGGCCATAGGAGGACGCGGCCCATTAGAAATGGCTTGAGCACCACCAGCTCCAGCTGATGCTGGACGTCGACTTACTCCAGAACTATATCCAGAGGGCATACCCTCGGGAATTTCATCGCGAACAAACGATTCCTGACGAGCTTCAGTATATTCGCTTCGACCAGATTGAGGATAGCCGCCTGACTGCTGGGGATAGCCGCCTTGCTGTTGGGGATAGCCACCTTGCTGCTGAGGGTAACCGCCTTGTTGCTGAGAGTA
>DHKB01000015.1 GCA_002407045.1 Candidatus Bruticola papionis
TCATAAGCAGGAGCAGCTGTCTCGGGAACAGGCACAGCTTCAACAGCAGGCGCACTAGCCGAAGTATGCTTTTTGGCTGCTAAGCGGCTAGCTAAAAGCGCTTGTTTGAGGGAAGCGCGAGCAGCTCGTTTTTGTTCAGCTGAGCTATCATCTTGAGCTACTGCCAACGCCGACTCAAGAGCGGCAGCGGAAGGTTCGGCCTCTGCCGCCGACTTGTCTATAGGAGCATTTTCTACTACAGCTGGTTGCTCAAGCTCGGTAGCAAGTGTGCTTTCCTCTGCTGGAGCTTGCTTAGGCGTGCCAACAGGCTCAGCAAGAGGCTTTGCCATGGGCTCAACCACGGCTTGCCCTGCTATAGCCGAGCTGTCTGCAGTTGCCATTTGGGCTACGGAAGCTACACGGCTGAAAAGAGAAGAGCGTTCAGTTGAGCGATCGCGCATAACAGCGCTGCGCAAAGTAGTTACAGGTTGAATAGGCTGCTCAACAACAGGCGGCGCCACAACTGGAGTAGCGATATCTTCAAAGTCAATAGAAGCTGCCGCGTCCATAGAGTCAGCTGTCGCTGTGAATTTTGTCTCCGAAGCAGCTGACTCAGCTACTGCAGATTCAGCTTCGTCAGGAGCGCTGCCACTAAGACGAGCTTGACGAGCTTCTTGGCGCTCTTTGCGCAAGCGAGCCTTTTCCATACGATCCTTTAAGGAATCAGGTACGGTAATTTGTTTTTTAGGTATCACTTTAGGCGGAGGCTCTGGAGGTAAAGAAGCAGCTTTTTTAGCCAAAGCTTCCAACTGTTCTTCCGAAACAGCACCTTTTAAAGAGAGACGACGAGACTCAGAAGCAGGAAGAGAACCGCTTTGCTTTTCTTTTTCCTCTTCCGTATCGTCACGGTGAACTCCCAAAGAAGCAGACGAAGCAGTCTTAGCTTTGTTGCGAGATATTTCAGCAGAGGCCAAAGACACGTTGGCTTTACGGGCCAATTTCGAATTAAGCCTGGCGGAGATGCGCTCCATATCGGTAGCGCCTTCCTTGGGCGCTTTGGGAACGCTTTCGGCAGGAGAAGTATTTACAGCCCGTTCAGGAGTACTTTCAACTTTTTCTTGGTGAGTATCCGAAGTTTTTGGTAAATTGCTTCCCGAACGCATTTGAGCCAGAAGCTGCTTTTTAAGAGCCTCTTTGGCTGAAGTGCGTGCAGATGTAGTGGAAGAGACATGCGAGGGTGAAGCTTCAACTACAGGAGCACTCTCAACCGATGCCGACCTAGTTGGTGAACCATGCTCAACCGTAGTAGCAGCATCAACAGCGGGTGTCATTTCCTCAACAGCAGGCTCCATGCTGGCAAACTGAGTTGCAACAGTCACACTTTCAGTCAGAGAATTTTCGGCCACAGGAATTTGAGCTTCTGCAGCCTGTGCCGAAGCAGGCTCCAACAAGCTTGACGTCGTTTCACTGGTCAGCGGTTCAGGAGCTGAAGTAGATGTGTAGACGTCAGCCTTGGGAAGAGCAGAATCGTCAACATTTTGCTTAGGCACGGGAGGAAGTTCTTCTAAAATTTGAGCTTCTACAGGTTCGGCCACAGTAGCAACAACCGGAGTTGTTGAGGACTCAAGCGGTTGGACCTCGACTTCTCGGCCAATATCTTCAGGAATAGCACGACGCCTAGAATCTGACTTGCTTTCCTCGGTAGCAACCGCTGAAGGAGCGACTTGTCCCAAATCGTCAGGAATAGAACGGCTTGAACTAGCGTAGGCAGGAGCAAAATTAGAAGCAGCACTGTCAGCATCTAAATTGTCTAACTCATCAACTTCAGATACGCCAATAGAAGAAGCTCCCGAAGCTCTATTAAAATCGAAATGAACAGTACTACTAGCAGTAGCAGTATCGTTCTCGGTGCGAGCTTCAAGTGTAGAAGCGCTATCCTTAGCTGGCGAAGAAACGTTCTGATTTAAGACTTCTGAAGTAGCGCTGGCCACACTAGTATTTGCTTGCGCAAAAGATGTGGGAGCAGACTCATCTTTAGTAGATTTATCTTTTTTATCTACTAAACTATCCAAAGGAGAGCCTTTGGATTGATTGTTTTTGCGACCTAATAAACGGCCGCTGACAGCACTAATAAAACCACCGGCTAAACTGCGCTGCTTGTCCCTATTGGCACTGCTCTCTTGTTTGACCAACTTAGCCAAAGGTGATTCATCATCGATATCCCCTTCAGGAACTTCGCTGTCAGTATTGTTATCTTTAGTGCCTGCTTTGGGAGTGAGCTCACCACGCAAGAAAAGATCGATACGAATATGGTCGATTTTTTCTTTAAAAGCGCTATTACCGTTCTTCAACTTTTGCAACGACAATTCGGCAGCATCCAAAGCTTGTTTAGCCTCTTCGTACATGCCAGTTTTTATCAGAAGCTCAGCTCGTTTAATGCCCAAATCGACTTCTAAGCTCGTTTTAGTCTCAAAGTCAGCTCCGTGGCCTATTAGGTGCGCAGCCTTTTCCAGCAACTCGATAGCGAAACGGTTGTTACCTTCGCTAGCGTAGAACCTAGCTAAGCCTTCCTGAGCACGAACAGCAAAATTATCTGCCCAATCAGCGATATCCAAGCATTCTTCGCCCAAACTGACCAATTGTTCCAAAAGATAAAGGCCGTCACGGATACCAGCAGCACTGTCCATGAGCCCCTGATTAAGCCATAAGTCTAAGAGTTTTTCGCCATAATGGGCTTGCTTGTCTCGGCCGCGACTAGACCAATTTTTGATAATTGTCCGGAAGACAGGGATATAATTGCGACGCATACGATCGCGTAAGCGGTTTTCTAAAGCGTTTTCAAAGCTCTCGATATCGGCTCCATTCCAGAAAGGCAATACAATAAGATCGCCAAGCAAATCTTGTATACCTACGGAATTAGCAAAAGAACGGCTGATAAAAGCGGCAAAATTCTTGATAAAAGTCTTGCGTAAGGAACTGTCTTTATCCGGCAAGCTGACACCGTTGCTTAAAGTTGAAAGCATTTCATCTAAGAGGAAAACAGTATTGTCCTCATCATCTTTGCTTTCAGCCAATTCAACCAAATTCATCAAAACTGAACTAAGCTCCAGCTCGCAACCCTTACCATCGGTCAAGCTGCGCAACTCAGAGTAAAGACGATTGGCCTTTTTGAAAGCTTCTTCGGCATCTTCTACCTTGCCATCAGCTTTATCAAGCAACCCTTTAGAGAACATAAGCTCAGCGTAGTCGTTACGATCTTGTAAACTTAAGCCTTGCTTAGATAATCTATCGTAAATGGCTACCGCTTTTTTCAAATAGTCATAAAGCTCGTCTTGGGAGCAATAATCTGGAGTAACGTAGCTTCCATCAGGCTGAGCGCTGCAAGCAGTAATCAGACGTACCAAATTTAAACATAACCAAGCGATTTGAACTTCAGAAGGCTTTTTGTCCCTGCCTAAGCCACTTTCACTATCGGAAGCCTCTTCAATAAGCTCCTGAGTGAGAGAAACAACTTCTGAGCCCATATTCAAAAAAGTGTATGCCTTAACCAACTCTATACCAGCTTCAAAATTTAAAAGCGGATTCAAGCGGTAAATAATAGGATTGACGCCAATATTGCGCACTGCCCTTAAAGGAGGTATGGCTATTTCAGCCACATTATGCCCTCTCAAAGCTTTTGTACTCTCAAAGAGAACTTGAGGCACAAAAGCATAAAATACTGAAAAGACTTTATAAATAGCGTCTTCAGTGCCATAGTCAGACAAGCGTCCCGAATTTTCAGTCCAAATAGTGCAACCAGTAATATTTTCCTGTACGGCTTGTTCTTGGTTGTTTTCCAGGGCAAAAGCTTGAGCCAAACCAAAGTGAGCCATTACCACAATGACGCCCTCTTCAAAGGGCAGAGAGTCAGGGTTGGCCAAAACAGCCACTATTTTGTTGAAGTGGAAACGAGCTTTGTTGACATCTTTGAGACCCAAGCAAGCGAAACCAACCCCCAATAAAGCCCAGACATCTTCCTGATTATTCTCCGGAGTATCTAGAGCTTTGGAGAAATCAGCTAGAGCTTCCGGATACTTGTACTGATATAAACAAGAAGCAGCTCGCCCCATCAAATCTTTATGGGAGACTTCACCACGTTGGCCGGAAAAGATAGCTGTAAAATCATCTTCGGCTCTTTTGAACTGTCCATCATAGAACAGCACCCACACACGCTCGGCAAGAACTTGCAAATACGTGGCTCTGTCGTTGCGATTCTCAGAAATGACTAAGCCCTTCTCAAACTGAGCCAAAGCGGAAAGAACATTATTTAAATGGGCATAAGCCACGCCCAAATTGAGGAAGACTCTAGCCAAAGGAGCTTTGGCATTTTTTAAGTCGTGGGCGCCAGGCCATCTTTCTATGGAATCTTCTAAATCTTCTTTGGCCTCTTCGTAAGCTCCACGCATAACTCGCAAAGAGCCACGTTTAGCTAAAACCTTCGCATAATCGGAGATATAGCGTACCTGACTATCGTCAATAAGCCCTTTGTAATAGTCAAGCGATTTGGCAATAAAGCCTTCAGCTTCGAGATAATGACCGCCCAACTCTTCTATACGAGAACGTAAAAGCCAGAGTTTAGCCAAAGAAGCTCGGTTGGAGAAATTGCTATTTTTGTTTTCGAATTGCTCAAAAATGCCAATTGCTTGCTCAGTATATTGCAAGCATTCGTCCAGACGATTGCTCTTTTCCAGCAAGAAGGCAATCTGATAAATAACATCAGCATGGAGATGAGCCAATTCAGAGCGCCCTTGCTCTTTTATTAACTTTTCGAAATAGACTTGCGATTGGCGCAAATTGGCTATAGCCACTTCAGAATCTTTTTCATTTACTAGCCCCAGCAAAGCCTTAGCCCGCGCTTCGATAACTTTGCCAGTTTCAGGTAAATCTTTAGAAAAGCGCAATACTTCCTCAAAGCGCAAACGAGCTTGACGGTTAGAAGCATTTTGTTCAGACAGCAATTCACCCAATTGCAAATTGAGCTGCACCCAAGCCATACTAGCTTCTGGAGTACGCGGATTGGCTTTGCGTTCGACAACTTTTTGCAAAGCGGCAATAGCTTGTGAGCGCTGTCCTAAAGCCAATTGGGCTTCGGCACGCAAGCAAGCGACTGAAGCTAAATTATTCAGAGCGTTTACATCACCCAAATCGGCCATTTTGCTCCAAATATCAAAAGCCATAGTGGCATCTTCGGCAGCTTGACGAGGCAATTCAAGTTCTAAGTAAATACGAGCTCGCTCACTGAGCACCTTAGCTTTTACGACTCTGTTGCGATCGTTGGAAGAGACAAACTCAAAAGCTCTATCCAATTCTTGTTTGGCTTTATCATAATCGAGCATGCCTCTGTAGACGCTGCAACAGAACATACATAACTCGACAACCCTAGAACCAACCGAGGCGACACCGGAAGAAACAAAAAATTGAATAAGCTTTTTGCTGACTTCAAGAGCAATTTTGCGATCTTCGGAACTACCGCTAGAGGTCATCTCCTTAAGCCAAGCTTCTACAGCGGGCATAAAGCTGCTATCTGAAGCCAGACGCTGGATCAGCTGCGTGTCCTGACTCTTTATAGCCCAATCGGAAAAATGGCGCACTGCCAAAACAGTAGCGGGAGTGAAACTCTCTTCAGTTTGCAAAGCCGACTCAGCCCACATAGCTAATTGACGATTAGCTAAAGCGCCAACTTGAGGGAACATCTCGCGACATATTTCCAATACCAATGGAGAGCGCAACTCTACGCCATCATCTTCTCCAAAAGCTACTAAGCCATTAAGACGATAGGCAGTTGCTTCTCCATCGCGTATACCGAAACCAGGAAAGCGCAGCAATTCAATAGGGATCGCTTCACCAGCTTCACCGACAGTAGCCAAAAGCGGAATGTGGTAATGTTCCAGAACATCGGAGCCCAATAAAGTGCGCAACTTATTGCGCAATTCTTCAATACTTTCGGTTACCAAGGGAGCGACATCATTTTCCGGCTCGGAAACTGCCGATAAGCTAGTAAGAGAATTGCGATCTTTACTTAAAGCGCCAGTAAAGAAGCGACGGCGGAAAATAGGATCGACTTCAATGGTAGTTAAATGGCTGGTAGCGACTTCTCGATATAAAAAACGCTTCCCTAAACAAGGAGAGACCAGCACATGCATGGATAACTTATCCGAATGGCAAACAGAGCACCTTTCAAAGACAATAAAAGGAGGCAACTCGTCGCGACTACTTTCAGTATTGAGGAAGAGTCGGCCGCAAGCTCCTTTACGCTCCTCTACTTCAAAGCGCCAACGGTTCAAGAACTCAGAGAAAGCTGGCAAAATGGCATTGAGGTGAGGCAAATAATTGACAATGGTAGGAGCCATAGAAGCGATATCATCTAGATTGCGCCTAGAGAAGAAACGCTCACGCCAAATACTCCAGGGAACTTGCGAAAAATTAGTATTAGCTCCCAAACCAAGCAAAGCAGTATATTCTTGGGTCTCTCCTCCTGCATTGCGACTCGGACTTACGTATAAAAACTTAAGTATAGCTTCAACAAGTGGATTTTGACGACTGCGCTTAGGCAAATAGGAAACAGCCCAGCTTAATAGACCGCAAGCAGCTTCAGCAAAATCGACACGCCACAGACTGCGCCTCCACCCCGGCAAAGGAGCCTCGGAAGGAGAGAGCGGAGCCACTGACGATGCAGCCATAAAAATGCTGATAAAATCTATAACTTCGCGGAAATGCCAAGCGGCAGGCACATAGTTGATACGCCCTTCTCCATCTGGAGTAAGGCTTTTATCCAAACGTTGCAAATTGGCCGACAAAGCTGCCGACACAGGATTGTCATCCCGAATCATCCCTTCGGGAATAATCAACTTTGAGTTCTCAGGCCCGCTGCTCACCATAGCACTCTCCCTTGCATTTTTAAGACAAAAAAAAAGCCCGCCCCGATTATTCTAGGCTAAAGGCTCTTTTTCCCTCTGATATGTGGGTTA
Source organism: Candidatus Bruticola papionis (assembly GCA_002407045.1). Classification (GTDB taxonomy): domain Bacteria; phylum Vulcanimicrobiota; class Xenobia; order Xenobiales; family Xenobiaceae; genus Bruticola; species Bruticola papionis. The sequence goes on from DHKB01000015.1 coordinate 6,987, forward strand.
TCTACGTTCGGCGATAGCTCTCTCTATATCGCGTTTGGCAGTTTTAGCTGCTTCAGCTTCACGTTTATCATAAAGTTTTTTACCACGCGCTAAAGCAATCTCTACTTTAATGTAATTCTTCTTGAAATACAGTTTAGTAGGGATAATCGTTAAACCTTTTTCATGGGTACGCGCTTTTAAGCGCCTAATTTCGCTCTTATTAAGCAAAAGACGGCGAGCTCGCATAGGCTCATGATTAAAGGTGCTAGCATAATGCCACTTGCTAATATTCAGTCCTTTTAACCAAACTTGATTAAAATCGTCGACTACAGCATAAGCATCGACCAAACTGAGCCGCCCTTCACGCAAGGATTTAACTTCAGTTCCTTGCAAAGCGATACCAGCTTCGAAAAACTCTTCGAAAATATACTCATGTCTGGCTTGTCTATTGACGGCAATAATTTTTACACCTGATTCTGTTTTTTGTTGATTTTTATTCTTTTTAGCCATTTTTATTTACTCTGGAATTAGGTAAAGGTTGGTTACATACCAATTGCGGATAAAGTTTGCTATATTTTTCCGCATTATTCAAGACCTTTTTTACAAAAAATCTCGTTTCCGGCACAGGTATCTCTTCGACTGTAAGCGGCCTTCCCTGCTCTTCTATCCAAGAATCGACTTCATGCTGACCAGCATTGTAAGCAGCCAAAGCTTCTACACTTTTATTGTCAAAACGTTGCAAAAGCCAAGCTAAATAATAAGCCCCCAAATAGATATTGAGCTCAGGCTCTTGTAAGCGACGGTTATCTGCTTGCGCAACTTCTATTTGATGTGTTTCTGCTATCCAACGAGCAGTATCAGGCATAAGTTGCATCAGCCCTAAAGCCCCGACTTCCGACTGAGCTTTGGGATTGAAGCCACTCTCGGCCAAAATTACTCCAGCAACCAGCGAAGGGCTGACACCAGCTTCACGTCCAGCAGCGATTACTGTACTTTCATATTTCAGTGGATACCAGTAATGCTCAATATTAGACCAACTAGCATACAGGACTAAAAATATCGCTAAAAAAAAGAGAAAAAGTCTGAGCAAAGCGTATAAAAAGGAAGAAAGATTATTTTCATCCTTCCGCTTTGCATTTACCTCAGAGTCCATATATAGGTGCGAACCTTTCCTGCCAGACTTGTTCAACTTGACGGCGTAAAGCTGATAAAGTGCCATTGTTATCTATCAAAATAGTGGCTCTCTCAGCTTTAGCGCTCAAGCTCATTTGTGAACGTATACGCTCTCGAGCTTCAGATTTAGTCAATTTATCACGAGCCATAAGCCGCTCAAGTTGTTTCTTCTCACTAATATCGACAACTAGTACTCCAGCACAAGCGGCCTCAACCCCATGTTCAAAAAGCAAGGGAGCCATAATAAAAACTAAAGGAACCTCCAAACGAGCCTGAGCCACCAAAGCAAATGTACGTTTCCAAATTACCGGGTGGATTAACTCGTTTAAAGCTTGCAATTTACTAGGATCGTGAAAAACAATTTTACCTAAATAAGAACGGCGCAAGGCCCCTTGTTTATCCAACACATTATTGCCAAATTGCTCAGCTATCTTTGCCAAAAGCGGAGTTCCTGGCTCCACTAATTCTCGACTAACTGCATCGCAATCGATAATACGAGCTCCCAATTGTTGCAATAAAGCAGCCACTGTAGACTTTCCGCAAGCAATTCCTCCAGTCAGTCCCCAGACTACGCCTTCTTTTGTTTTCATAATCGACATCCTAATGCTTCAGATCCCAAATCTTACCAAAAAAAATCCCCGCCTCGAATAGGTAAAGCTACAGCTGCACCTGCTAAGGTCGGGGATTTCTCACTTTTTTAGCGGAGATTTGCTCCGCACGAATTGGTACTAGGCCTCTTCGTTTTTGGTGATGTTGTTAAGCTTATCTTTGCCCATCTTAGAGGCTAAGATCTCGCCGATGCTGTTGCCGCTGCCACGCTCATCGTGAGAGACGCGACGACCGCTGTTGTTCTCGTTGGAACGAGCGGCGGGCTGCTGGAGACGCTTGAGAGACAAGGTCATACGGCGCTTCTCGCGGTCGAGGTCGATAATCTCGGCCTGGACTTCCTGGTCGGGCTTAAGAATGTCGGAAGGACGATTCACGTGAGAGCGATCCATCTCGCTAACAGGAATGAGGCCTTCTACCCCAGGCATAATTTCCATGAAAGCGTACTTGCTGGCCAAACGGGTGATACGGCCTTTAACTACATCGCCAACTTTGTGCTTGTCGCAAGCCATTAACCAAGGATCGGGGGCGGCTTGACGCAAGGATAAGGAGATGCGGTTGAGCTCAGGATCGACCTTCAAAATGAGAACGTCGACTTTCTGACCTGGTTGTACCACGTCGGAAGGCTGCTTAATGCGGCTCCAGGAAAGCTCGGAAATGTGAACGAGGCCGTCTACTCCGCCTAAGTTCACGAAAGCACCGAAGGGGGTGAGGCGAGCTACGGTACCGCTGACAATGCTGCCCTCGGTGAGCTTCTTCAGAGTGTCTTCTTTGCTCTTGCGACGAAGTTCTTCTTCGGCCTTCTTACGAGAGAGCACGACCTTGCGGCGGCTCTTGTCGACTTCGAGAACCTTCAAATTGAGTTCTTCACCAATGAACTCGGAAAGATCGCGGACGGGACGAATGTCGGCGTGGGAAGCGGGCACGAAACCACGGATACCTACGTCTACGATCAAGCCGCCCTTAACCTGCTCGGTGCATGTAGCGGTAATAGTTTTACCCTCTTCCATAGCCTCCAAGATATCTCTCCAGGCCTTCTCGTTATCGGCGCGGCGCTTGGAAAGAGTAAGAGTACCCTCGGACTCGTCAACTTTCTGTACTACAACGTTGATCTTGTCTCCGACCTTGACTACATCTTTGGGGGATACGTCAGGTGCATTGGATACCTGGTTGGCGGGGATGAAACCGTCGGTCTTGTAACCTACGTCAACATAAACACCATCATCGCTTACGCTAATGACTTTACCCTCAAGGAAATCATCCTTGGAGATAGGCTTTACGTTCTTCTCGTATTCTTCCAGAGCCTGGGCCATATCCTGGCAGTTCTCTTCGGCTGAAGTGGTAGGTTGAGTATTGTCGTCCATATTGTCGTATTAGCTCCCTTTAATAACCGTTCACTCTGACCGCAAAATCTCTTAGAAGAAGATCTTTCGGCAAAATTCCTGATTCATCCACGCAGGCCGCGCTTCCTTTTCCCTAAAGAATCGGAAGGAAAGCGCCGACTCCATTATGTCCACAGGCGTATATTCGGGGGTGAACAAGCCCCTATTATTCATGCAAGCACCTACTTTTAAGATGCCCGTAACCATCCGCAGCTGCGGGGTTTCTCTGCCCTTATGACCGCCAAATATCGCCTCTAGAACACGATCCCGGGCAGTCTGTTTCAAGCTTATGATGTCCCTAAGTTTCTGCTGTTTTTTCATTACTCCTTCAAAAGTTTTCTCAAGAAAAAAAACTTTTGCCAAAACGAAAAGCTGCAGAAAATACCGCAGCCTTCCATCTTTTTTCCATTCGAAACTATCACTCTAGTGAATGCGATACTCGACCTTAAGGGGCACCTCAGCAGCAGCTTCCAAACAAAGTTGGCGGCATTGCTCGGCGATATCAGCTTCTTTACCTTTGGGGGCATGCACTATAATCATGTTTTTGCACGATCCAGCAGAAACTTCTGTGCCAAAAGTTTCAAAAATTTTGACCAATGCTAAGCGCATAATGTCGGCACAGCCACCTTCAACGGGGAAAGCTCTAGCAAAACGCTCTCCATTTTCGCGAATACTGTAATTGCGGCTGCCAGCTTCCACAAAGCGACAGCTGCGTCCAGCGAAAGTGCTAATTTCTTCCATAGCCGTAGCTTTAGCCTGATTGCGCAAGATGAAATCCCAACTCGCAGGATAATCTTCTCCCAAAGTGCGCTCAAACTTATCTAAATAAGCTTTGGCCTTTTGCAAGCCTTCTTCTCCTTCAAGGCTCAAACGACGAGCTAACCAAGCGGGGCTGAAATAGAAAAGCAGCATATTTACGAACAGATAGCGCACGGAGATGATTTTATCCAGATCTTCGCCGAAAACTTTCTTCAGCAACTCCATCTCTACATCGCGGCCGCTTTCCAAAGCTTCAGATAACACCTTATCCTTGGCGATATAAGCCAAGAAGCGCAAGCACATAGCAGGAAAACGAATATAAATTAAGCGTGAAGCCCCCTTAGGACGAAGGAAATCATCCATAGCTTTAGCTAGAGGGCGACGCACAGAAGCACAAGCCAAATTATCAATTACAGCCATCATATGTTCCAGCAATTCGGTAAGGCCTCTAGTAGAAACACGTCCCAAAATTTGCAAGCGACGCTCACTTACCAAAGCTAAATTAAAAAGATGACCGCCAACTTTAACGTCGGTATGACCTTCAATCATAAACTCTTGGACAAAAGTGCGCTTAAATTCTGACAACTCACAATAGCAGCGAATTTTCTCTACAATAGGATTTTGCTCTTGTAAGGACTTAAGCATCTCGGCATTGAGAATCGAGCCATTCTTAGGACGAGTAGGTACCAAAAGCGCTAAGTGGTTAAACAGGTAGTGACTGAGCGCCTCTTCAGAATCTAAATCAAATTCTTCAACTTCAGCTTCGGCAAAGAAATCAGACTTAATTTCTTCTAATTTGCTATCGATAAGATCGACGATTTTTTGAGTGAGTTCTTTATCACAATCTACGCCTAAATTATTGAGATTCCATCCCAACTTGGCTAAAGGTATTTCTACGTCGCGGTAAAGAGCGTCTAATTTCCTCTTTTCGATTTCGGCATACATACATTCGCCTAAATTGATAAGCACATCAGCTACACGAGCACTCCAGCAAATGCGACCACGCAGAGGAATAGAAGCGAAGGACTCGTGGTTTAAGCCCAAAATCAAATTGCGATCGTAAATAGCAAAACCATAGCGAGCGCAAATAGCCTCTATCGAGTGTTCCCAAACGTTAATATCTAAAAGGGCGGAGAAAAGCAAAACATCGCGGACATTGTTCATTTCTGCGCCGTTTTTCATAATTTCGTGAACGCCAACAACATATTTTATTCTTTGGGCGTCACTAAATATAGGCTTAAGAATTTGCCAAATGTCTTCTTGACTGGGTGCTTCCAGGCCCGGAGCCACTTCGGTATGCCAGCTAGAAAGGTCGACATAGAACGGCTGGCCGCCTTTTAAGCAAACTGACAAGCCCCAATCTTTTTTCTCTCCGTCGTGGAACCAAACGAAAGCAGCATCTTGATTGGAAGTGCGCACTTTTTCTAAAGCTTCTAAAGCGGCTTGTCCATACAAGGCCTCTTCAGGAATGGCGCAAGGTGCTTCCACAGCCACATCTTTGCCCATAGTGCGCAAGAAAGTTTCAGCTCCGCCCAAGTTTATTTGTTCAAAAATGCGCTTGGTCATTTGCACGGGGAAGCCTTTAAATAAGCATTCATCCCAGTTGATATCCAAAGGCAAGTCACAGCGAATAGTGGATCTAGATAAATATTCAAAAGCGTCGTCGCGATTTTCGGAAAGGGGATTGCGCCACTTAGCAGGCAGTTGTTCTAAAGAGTCAAAAAGTTCAGTTAAACTGTTGTACTGAGAAAGCAAACGACGGGCGGTCACTTCTCCTATGCCAGGCACACCGCCGATATTCTGGCTCGAGTCGCCAGCCAACGCACGCAAATCAGCCAACTGGCTGGGACGCAAACCGTACTTTTTGACGACCATATCTTCATCAAAAATTACCGTATCGACTATACCACGACGCATAGTCATAACTTTGATATTGGGAGAAACTAATTGCATAAGGCCCAAGTCGCCAGAGATAATCAAAGTGTCGAAACCGTCACAATTAGCTTTAGCAGCCAAAGTGCCAATACAATCGTCAGCTTCGAATCCAGGCATACGGTAAGCCTTTATGCCACAAATATGAACAAAATCTTCAATAATAGGCAATTGAAGTTCTAAATCGTCCAGCATTTCTTCACGCTGCACATTGTAAGTTTGGAACTTCATTAAAGTATCGACCAAGGCGCCATGATCGAAAGCTACTGCCACATGAGTAGGGCGCTCGGAGATGATAGTGTTAATAACTAGATTGACAAAACCTAAAATAGCATTAAACGGAAATCCCAGCGCCGATTTGCGGGCAGGCAAAGCATAAAAAGCTCTATAAGCCAATCCGTTTCCATCTATGAGAAGTAATTTCTTACTGTTATTATCTTTGTTATCCACTGGAAGACTCCGATATTTTTATTTGAAAGTTTTACAGCTCCCCCATGCCTAAAGGAGGTGATTTCAAAATTACTCAACAGTTATAAGCTGTGAGTATTATTTGGGGCTCACCAAGAAGCCACTAGTTTGTATATATAAGCCATAAGCGAGAAGCTGCAGCCAACTTTTATTTTTTTTGTCGAAGCAGCAGGACTTTTGTTCGCCGCACTTTCACTAAAGCATAAAGCAGCAGACAGTGCTTTGCTCTCGCGATTAGATGCCAGCTTGATCAAAGCATTGCATTTAGGCCGAGAAATAAGCAAAAAAGTGAAAACGGAACGATAATTCGATAAATGTAGGAAAAAACCTACAAAAATGGGAATTTTGCCTTTAACGATATATAAGATAAAGAGCCGTCTTCGGTATGTATCGTACCGAGAGGCGGCTCTTCTTATTTAGAGGAAGGAACACTTCCCTAAGGCATAACAATTAAAAAGCCAGCTATAGTAAAGTAGACAACTAGCCCAGTAACGTCCACTAAGGTAGCCACAAAAGGAGCTGAAGCACTAGCTGGGTCTAATTTGCATAAGCGTAAAATAAAAGGCAGCATTGAACCAGCTAAACATCCCAAAGTAACTACACCCAAAAGTGAACAAGCTACGGTAAGCCCCAGCCTGAAAGGCTGATCGCCATAAATGCCAGGGTAAAGGTAAGACCATAAAAGGACGCGGATCATACCAACAATACCCAAGAGAATACCAATCACTATGCCGGCGCTAACTTCCCTAGTCAACACTCGGAACCAGTCGCGCATTTTTACTTCGCCCATAGCCATAGCTCGAACCATAAGCGTAGAAGCTTGCGAGCCAGAGTTGCCTCCGCTGGAAATAATCAGAGGAACGAAAACGGCCAAATACCAGATAGCGTCTAACTGTTTTTCGTATCTAGCCATAGCAGAAGCGGTCAGCATTTCGCCTATAAGCAACAAGACCAACCAACCAGCTCGCTTTTGGATAAGTTCTCTAAAGCTGGTGCGCAAATAAGACTCATCCAAAGCTTCCATACCGCCATATTTTTGAGCGTCTTCAGTGCCCTCTTCGCGAATAACATCCACCACGTCATCAGCCGTGATTAGACCTTTCATGCATCCTTTGCTATCGACTACCGGCATAGCCGTCAAGCCATAACGAGCGAATAACGTACTAACTTCTTCTTGGTCCATATCTTCCGGACAAGTAACTACGTCTTTATCGGCTAAATCGACTACCATATCATCAGAATTGGCCGCCAAAAGGGCGTTGATACCGACTTCACCAATTAAACGTTGCTCGCTATCCAAAACATAAACATGTTCCAAAGAAATACATTCTTGCGCTTGGATATGTAAGTAGTTAATAGCAGATTCGACAGTCATAGTGGAGCGAACTCGAGCAAAACGAGGATTCATCAAACCACCAGCATCATCTTCAGCATAAGCCAAAAGAGCGCTCACTTTATCGCGAGCTCTAGTATCAAGAAGTTCCAACCATTGATCGACTTCTTCTTCAGGAAGCTCGGATAAAATGTCGGCTATGTCATCTAAATCTAAATAACGAAGCCAAGAACGTCTCTCAGGCAAACTCATCGACTTTAATAAATCGGCCTGATCGTTCACATTCATGCAATCAAGCAAATCCTCGGCCTCTCCTAAAGGTAAGGCCCGAAATAGCTCAATGCGCCTTTCGCTACTTAAACGCGGCCAATCGCTTAAAGTCTGTTCAAATTGTTCCTGTCTCTCCATACTAGAGCTGACTCCACTACAATTCATTAAGTTTATTTCTTGGCGTCCGCAGCAGATTGAACTTTGCTTTCGGTTAAGTCTTCACAAGCTTTTATCCAAGCATAACGAGGATCTTTAGCCAAGCTAACCTTCGATCCGTCAGGCAAACGCAACCAAAACTCTTTCTGGTCGTTTTGGAAGACTTGCACTTCAGTTTCCACCTCGCCCTTTTCACCGGTATAAAGCTTGAAAGTAGCCACCGGCTCTTTATGGGCGACAGACTTAGATTTATCTAGTTTGCTTTCCCATTGCAAATCAACCAAGCTATAAAGTAAAGTATCGGCTATTTCCAGTTGTTTGGCTTTATCTTCAAGCACAGGGCTAGGAGAGATAATACTCCAACCACCCTTAGAGCGCTCAGCCACTACTTTATAAGGGCCTTCGCTGCGCTTGGAAGCCACACTCACTTCAAAGCGTTGTACTTCATCTAGAGATATGTCTACAACATGACGATCTATAAAATCGAGGCTGCGTTTTCCAGTTAAAAGCTTCAGTCCCTCTTCCAAGCTCTTGCAATCGAGCCAAAAACGTTCGTCTGGTTGATTGCGTGAAGCATAAAACAATCCGGATTTACCGCGCACAGGCTGACCAAAAACGAAGACAAAAGGCTCTTTTATACCTTCAACCTCGATAGTCAAGCGAGATTTAGCTTGAATAGGAGTAGTATCATCTGGATAAAGAAATTTGTTAACTTGCAAACCTTGCAAAGACCAAACAAAGTCGTTGCAAGTGCGCAAATCGGCTCTAATTTCTTTACCTCCTTCAAGCTTAGGATCAGAAATATACCACTTGGCGTCAGCTGATTCTTGACCAGCTTCATTCATTTTATCTTCAGAAATATCTTGAGCATCTTTATCTTCAAGCGTTTCCTTAGCCTTATCTTGGCCCCAAGTGAAGAAAGAAGCTTTTTCCTCTTTGTCGGCGTCTTTAGATTCGCGTTTAGCCTTTAAAGTAAATACGCCTGGCTGAGCTCCTTCATAAGATTCATAGCGAAGGGTACGAATCTGGGCAGGCGCAAAAGCGAACAAATTGCGCTCGCGCAATTCGTCTAATAGAGACATGAAAGTAGGTATGAAACTACCTACTATGGACAGAACAGGCGTGTCTTTGCCTTCTAAGCGAGCATAGGAGCCGCTGTCGTCGATCAAAGATTTACCCACAAAAAGGGTTGCCTTGCCATCGTGGCCGCTCTTATCGGTATATTCCACAACCAATCTATGCGTTGGTTTATCCAAACCAAACTGGGCCAGAGCCTCTTGACCAGGCTTTTCCAAAATAACTTCTTGGCGGCTCAATTCAGCGACACTGTCGGCCAAGCCATTGAGCTTAGTTCCATCGGCTCTAAATTTATTTTCGCCTATTTCTACTACCCAGCCAAGATTCTGGCGTACAAAACGACGCACAGTTTCCGGAGTAGCCGCACCATCGGACCAAACCATAGCTTTGATGTCTTTGCTGGCGAATTCGGGGAAAACACGCTCAGTTAAGCGCTGCTCTTCCCTTTTTTGCTCTGAGCCGCGTATATCATGGAAGTACCAAAAGCCGCCCAAAAGCAAGACGACTACGAGCATAGTGATTACGCTTCGCATTGTTTCCGACCTCTAGTTTTCTCTGCCCTTAACAACAGACAAGCCATAGAAGAAAATAAAACCGGGCACTAGCAAGCACAAAACAGAAGCCAGAGTCCAGAAAGCCTGCTTAGAAAGCATTAAAGGCTCACTATTTTCGTCTTTAGCACGAATAGCCGCCGTATCGTTGCTACCACCGAGCCAAGCGAACATATTCATCACTAAGTCTTTATTAGTAAACTGACTAGCGTCAAATAATTCGTTAGACATAAAATCGGCGTCACCGGCAAAAATGGCACGACATTTTTTGTTTTTAGCTTCTTTACCTTGCTCAGCTTTAGGATTATTGTCAGCGGCATCTTTGGCTAAACCGGCCTTGGTTTCAGCTACAGAGCGCTCTACTACCTGAATAATAGGAATCTCTTCACCTTGGCGAGCAGGCACAATTCGGCCGCCTTTTTCTTGGCTAATTTCAGCTAAATCACAAGCTAAAGCGGTGACGTCACTCTTAACTAAAGCGGTACGCTCCAAAGTGGGATCGGCCTTTTTGCTCTGATCGACTGGACACACAGTCTTAAAGATGCACGGTAAGCGCATTCCCTTGGTAATGGGGTTAGTAAAGTCGAAAACGTTGCTCATAACAAAGATGGGTTCCACATCAGCTCCCATTTGAGCCATTTTCGGATCGATAAGTAAAAGATCGGAAGAATCGACACCATAAGTATTTAAAAGCCAATCGTAAGCTTTTTTAGGTGTATCCATCTCCAGAGCGAAAAAGATATTGCCACCATTTTTAAGCCAACTTTGCAAGGCGCTCTTTTCATTATCCAATAGAGCTACTTTAGGAGCAACAATAACCAAATTGGACACTTCAGTCGGAACTTTATCAGCGCTCTTGCCTAAGGTCAACTCCTCTACTTTGTATCCCTCGGCCAATAAGTTTTTCTTCAGCTTCGACATAGAAAGCACATCTTTATCAAAGCCGCGCTCACCATGACCTTGCAAGAAGTGAATGGTACTCTTATTTTCGTCTGTCAAAGAAATAATCAGGCTGGTGACGCCCTCTTCACTGACATCGTAAAGATTCTCTGTCTTACCTTCGTATTTGACGATAATGTCGCCAACAGCTCTAGCGCCTTTCTTCTGAGCTTCCACGGGATTTTTGCGTGGATCGACAAAGCTGTAAGCGATTTTGTCACCGCCAATATTTTTATAATTGCGCAAGACATTTTCTATGCGACTATGCTCTTCATCATTAGAATCGGAGATGAAGATATAAAAATGCATCGGACTCTTAAGCTTCTTTACAGTTTGCTCCGTAAAAGGAGACAAAGTGAAGCGCTTTTGAGCAGTCAGATCATAAGTAAAGACGTTATTGTTGGAAACGACCAAAACTAACAGCAAAGCGACTACAGCCAAGGCTACCGCCGCAATTCCTTGCAAGGCCAAATTAAGTTTGTAGCGGTCGTTGCTCCGACTCGTTTCGGATACAGACTCTGCATTAATTCTTTTGCTCATATCAGCTTAACCTTTCCATTTGCGGCTTTCTAAAAAGCGCACTGTCAAGAATAAGAAAAAGGCGGTCAGAGCCACATAGTAAATAACGTCTTGGCTATTCAATACGCCTTTAGCCAGATTTTCGATATGGCCGAAAATCGAAAGTTGTCCGAAAAACTCGGTATAGGGTGCGCTCTTGTCAGGAATGGCTAAGAACCACAGACAAAGCAACAAACCGTAATTAAAAGCGGAAGCGGTCAGCTGGCTGTTAGTGACGCTAGAAGTAAAAATTCCCATAGAAACCATAGCGCAAGCGACCAAAACTAAAGCTAAATAACCACAGAGTAAAACCGGCCACTCGATAGTGCAATTAAATCCCAAATAGAAGAAAGTAAGGGAAGAAAAAGCCAGCATAATGCACACAACAACTAAAGCGGCTAAGAATTTGCCCCAAACGATTTGCCACTCGGATATAGGATAAGTAAAGAGCAAATCCAGAGTACCGGAGCGTTTGTCTTCAGAGAAAGAACGCATGGTCAGCAAGGGTAAGAAAAACATCATCATTACAGCTATACTCTGCACCATAGGAGGCAGGAAATAGGTGTTGATATTGCATGGCATACCACCTTGCATGGCCGAGGCGGACATGTCGGCATAAGCGCCGACGCCTAAGAGCATAAACATGCCAATAATGAACAAAAAGGCGGCAATCAGCGACCAGGCTAAGAGCGAACCGAAGTAGGCTTTTATTTCACGATAAAAAATTGCGCCCATTACTTTTCTTCCTCTTCTTTTTTCTCTGTCTGTTGAGCATTTTGGCCTTCAGCTTTACTTTCAGACTCGCTAACTTTGTCTTTTTCGGCAGTAGCTGTATCCTTTTGGGCTGTAGAGTCGCCATTTTCCTTAGCTTCTTCAGCGACTTCACTTTCATGCTCTTTGACTAAATTGATAAAGACATCTTCCAAAGAGATGCGCTCATCTTGCATACCGTAAATTTCCCAATTTTTGTTATTAAAAACATGGGAAATTTCACGGCGCACAGTTAAGCTGTCTTTGGGAGCTTCTACAGTAAAAGTAAACAACGGCAACTTGGAGTTGGCTAAAGATTCACTTCCGTGATTGACAACATTAGTAATACCTTCCAGGCTACGCAAAACTTCCATAACCTCATCTTGGGAAGGGGCCAAAACTTGAATTTTTAGGCCGGTGCTTTTTTGTACTCTGCTTTCCAAATTGGCCGGCGTATCGGCAGCGACCAAATTGCCATGATCCAAAATACACACTTTGTTGCAAGTAAGAGCAACTTCGGAAAGAATATGAGTGGAAAGAATAATAGTAGACTGTCCAGCTAAGCTAATAATAAGTTCTCGGAAATTTTTAATTTGTTCCGGGTCTAAGCCTACAGAAGGCTCATCCAAAATAAGTACCGGCGGTTCGTTGATAATAGCTTGAGCTAAGCCTACACGCTGACGATAGCCGCGGGAAACCGTGCGAATCAACTGATTAGCCACATTTTCTAAGCTGCAGCGAGTCAAAGTCTTTTTTATGGCTCCATCTATATCTAAATGAGCCATACCTTTAGCACGAGCCACAAAGTACAAATACTCAGACACGGTCATGTCAGTATAAACGGGTACATTTTCTGGCATAAAGCCAATAGAACGGCGCACCCCTAAGCTATCTTCCATAACGTCATAGCCATTAACTGTGGCCGTACCTGAAGTAGGCGGATAGAAGCACGTAAGCATCTTCATTGTAGTGGTTTTTCCAGCGGCATTAGGCCCTAAAAAGCCCATAATTTCGCCTTTTTCCACTTCGAAAGACAGTTTATTCACCGCCACGCGTTTACCGAAAGTTTTAGTCAGGCCTTTCGCCTTTATTATGTAATCTTTAGATTCTGCCATATAAAATATAGTCTCCGCAAATTTCTGACCAATGAATTTAGCTTTTGTTTTCGAGCTTTAGAAAATCGGCAAAAACTTCAAGCGTCGTTCGGCAGTCTTCCCGGCTGTTCGTCTAAAAAGCCGTCGGCAACTTAAGAGCTGAATTTACAGCTTAGTTTCTCGTCACTTTATTTTTTCTCTCCCTCAACCGGGCACTGCTTGTATAAAAAACAAAATGTTCGGAAAGATCCGATTTGCAATCAAATCTCCCAACTTTCGGGGAAGAGCGCCTTCCCTTCTGCGAAATTGGCTCTCTTACCTTCCAAGAGATTTCCTCCTAGGCTTGGCAGGGGAAGGCAAAAGCTAACAAGAAGTGCCACCGAATCCTGCGGCTGAAAGCAAGCAAAAAAAATGCTACAGCCGCCAAATTCGTGCGAGAAAGGGTATCACAGTGCCAGCTTTGCTTCCTATGGGAAGCAATCTCCGCAACCGCTACCGGATTCAAAGTCCCATAACTCAAACCAAATATTGCAACTTGTATATTGCTCAAGATGCACACCTTACAGGGAAGTTTTGGTTGGTTAAAGAGATAGGAATCTACGGATTTGCTCCCGGAGATCGCTCAAAATTGAGCCAAATGTTCCAAGCAGAAGCCTATCAGGCCTCCGCCTTAGAACACGTATGCCTTCCGAAGCTGGTCGACTTCTTTGCCCAAGGTCAGTGTCTTTATATCGTACGCGAATTTATTAAGGGCTACGATTTGGCCTCTTTGCTGGCTATGCGTCGTATTATTCCAGAACTCGACGTTATCAATGTTGGCATTCAGCTTTGCGATTTGCTCACTTACTTGCAAAGTAAGGGTTTTATAGGCGGAATTGGCAGCAACTTAAAGCTTAGTAATATTGTTCTTCAAGCTGACGGTCGCATAGCCATGTTGGATATAGGATTCAAAACTATCAACGGCTTGCTAAAGGAAGACGGTGGAATTGCTGCTTATCCTCCTCCGGAACAATTTACGGGCGCCTTCAGCAGTGATGGCAAACAACTCGTTTATATGGTGGGCTCTTTGCTTTACCATCTCCTGACCAATGTTAATCCGGCCTCCTCTACTTTTAACCAAACTCCTTTGGATACGCTGCGTCAGGGACTTTGCACTCCTACTAAAGCGGCTGTTACCAAATCGCTGCGCAATGATCCTCGCGATCGTTTCAGCAGTTTGAGCGATTTAAGAAACAGTTTAGCGAAAGCCTACCAAATGGCCGCCAAAAGAGCAGGCACCAATGCTATGGTACCTATGGGAGCGGGGAATCAGCCTGGCGGGGCACCGAGTTGGCTTTGGATTTTGGGTATGATCTTTGCTTGCCTTATAGGCGGCGCTATGGTTGTGCTTTATCAAATGTTCCTCAAGTAACGGATATGCCGCCTTCTGTTTTTATATATAATTTTTTTGCAGAAATACGCTTTTGTCAGGAGACTGAATGTTAAGCCCGGGCGCCATAATAGGAACATGCTATAAGGTCATCCGCCTTTTGGGGCAAGGCGGCATGAGCAATATTTATATTTGTGAAGAACTGTCTCCCTCCGGTTCTCCCTCAGGCCAAGTTTGGGCTGTCAAAGAATTTACAGCTACCTATGCAGATCCTCGAGAGCAACAAGCGGCTTTAGCCAATTTCCAGAGAGAAGCCTATTTGCTAGGCCAGCTTTCTCATCCTAATTTGCCTAAAATCCGAGACTATTTCCAATTCCAAGGCAAGTATTATTTGGCTATGGAATACTTGCAAGGCTCAGATTTGGGCAAAATCTTGGAGCGAGAAGGCTCCTTACCGGAATTAAAAGTGGCCGATTTAGGCTTGCAAATGACCACTGTGCTCTATTATTTGCATTGTCAAAAGCCTACGCCGATTATTTTTCGCGACGTTAAGCCCAGCAATATCATTATATGCGAAGGCAAGATAAAACTTATCGATTTCGGCATTGCCCGCCTCTTTACACCTGGTAAGCGCGGCGACACTATGCGTATAGGTTCTCCCGGCTATGCCCCTCCAGAGCAATATGCTGGCCAGACCGATTTACGTTCTGACATATACGCTCTAGGTATGACTTTGCACCAGTGTCTAACTGGCCAAGACCCAACGCTCTCCCCCAACCCTTTTGTAGTAGCTCCCGTTTTAAGTTTAAAGCCACAAGTTTCTCCGGAACTGGCCGCTATTATCCAAAAAGCCATCGAGCTCATTCCCGAAAAGCGCTATCAAAGTATGCTGGAAATGAAAGAGGACTTGCGTCGCTTTTTAAAAGTTGGACGCAGCAGTTCACCTTTAAGTGCTGCCAGTTCAACTATTACCAGTTCGGCTATTTCTTCTGGGACAGTTCCTTCTAGCCAGCCTTCAGTGGCAGTATCTGCGCCTTCAATGGCAGCCCCCAGCCAAGCTTCAGTTGCCCAAACAACGAGCAATTCTCAAGCTTCTTCCTCTGTGCTGCCCATTCCTGCCGCAGCCGAAAGTCCCGACGTTGCTACATTCACTGTTTCCACCGCAAATCCACATAAAGGTGGCACCAGCGTAGTCTCGCCTTCAGCTCTTTTCCCCGCCCCAAGTTCTTCTGCCTCTACCAGTTCTGGAGCGACCTCTACCACTTCTGCGGCCTCTCTAAATAGATCTAATGCTCCTACGGTGCCCAATTTTGGCCCTCCAGTCATAGTTCCAGTTGATGACGACGAAGTGCCCGGTGCCTGGAAAAGCAACCTCATCAAGTTTTTTGTAGGCTTGGCCTCTTGGGGCTTTTTAGCAGCGGCTTGTGCTGTAGTATTTGGCCTCGTTCATATCAACTTGCCCAATTTACACGAGCCTTTTAACTCCAGACGGGCCGTTTTATGGCAATCTATTCAACCTTTCACTAAAGATTTAAGCCCAGACAATTATAGTGACGTCTATAAATACACAATCAACCGTCTAAAAGCTGCTGAAATTTTAGAGTCTAGAATCCAAGCTGAACCTCACGATTTCTTGGCTAAAGCTTTGAAGCATAATGTGAACAACTTAATTTGTGAGCGTTACTCCTCTTTCGTCGGTAACGCCGAATATGAGAAGCTTTATAAAGAGGATTTAGAGAAGATTGAAGCTGTTGTCGATCCTAGCGGTTTATATTTAGATAGTAAAACTCAAGCTTTTTTGCTTGGCCCGGACAATACTATAAGTTTGATCTTGCCTAACGCCCAAGATACGGCCCACACAGACTTTCCTCTAGCTCGCGGTTCCCTAGCTGCTCAGGAAGTATTACAAAGTTGCACTACCTCACAGGGCAAAGGGGTTATGATCAATCCAATTTTCAGCCCTAAATCACTATCCCTAAAGGATGTAGCTTATGCTCTAAATGAACAACTTTGCCAAGCTGCGCCTATTCCTAAAGCTGGACAGCTTAATTCACAAGTTGTTATAAGTGACTATGATGTAAGTAAAGCTTGGGCACACACTTCTGCAAGCGATTTCAGCCTTGCCCCGCAGTTGCAACCTCCGGCTTTATACTTTAATTTAAGCCAGAGTAGCAAATTGCCAAGCTTAGCGGAGCTTGTACAAGTTTCTATTCGCAAGTGCGCTTCTTCTGCTCCCGTCTTCATTTTGGAAAAAGGCTTTCTTTGTAAACTTACAACTCAAGACAAAACTTCTTGGCCAAAAAATTGCCACTTCATAAGCAATTGGCAAGAATTATCTGCTAGTAAACAGCCTGGTGGATTAGTCTTGATATCTCCCTCACAGCTGAAATCGGTTTTATCGTTGCCTTCTCAATATAAGGTAGCTATTGTGGTACCAACTCCAGCTACTGTCGCGAAACTAAGAACCTCTTTACCTGCAGAATGGATCGCTAAACAACGCGTGTCCATTTGGTCTTTAGCTTCATATCAACATCCCCACAAGCAAGCTTTGGCTATATTAAATTCTTCCTTGCTGGATGAACAGACTACAGCTGATCTTGCTAAACTGTACACAACCTTAAAAGCGGCTGACGCCTTTACTTTGGGAGCTTTGCATTTGCGCCAAGCACAAGGCTCTTTTTCTGGCTCTTTGGCCAACTACAATTTGGATAACGGAACTTTCGCCCCCGTGAGTTGTCAAGTTTTTACTGTAACAGCTCGCAGCCTTCGCCCTGTCGTTTTCCCATCTCCGCGGCAGAGCAAACTCGAGGAGTAACTTTAAGATGGTTTTTAAGCACATTCTATATTGTCTAGTGGCTTTTATGACTAGCCTGGCCTTCGGTCTAATAATCGCACCGAGTTTGGCTCAAGCTTTGAATTTGCCGCACAGCATGTTGGTTATCATCATATTGTCACTATTTGTAGCTTTGCTAGGTACGGTCATTTTCTATGGCGTGTCTCACAAACTCAAGAAAATAGCCGATGAAACCAGCGAGCCAGATCCTTCTTTGCAACAGCAATGGGCCTGGCTTAAACCTGCTGGAGTAGTAGCCCGTTCTCCTTATCCCATCAACAAAGAGCAAATTATTATAGGACGCGATATTTCTTCCGATATTCTTTTATGCAATGACTCTATTTCTCGCCGTCATGCGGAAGTAGTACGCTCAGCCGAAGGTTGGCGTGTCCGCGATTTGGGCAGCAGCAACGGTACTTTTGTCAACGGACAGCGCGTCGACGAAGTGCTTCTGGCTGAAGGTGATGTAATAACGTTGGGAGATGTAAACTTAACTTTTGAAGGGCCGCGCCGTCCCGTTCCTCAAAATGGCCCAGAGCCTGTCTCCAATATGCAACCTATCGATCCCCAAAGTCTCGGTTTGGATACGGAAGTGCATACTATTCCCACTATTCCGGTGGGCCATCCCAGCACGCAAGTTTGGAATCCACGCGATCATTCAAACATGGAGCCATAAAAATTGTCTGCTTCGGAAATAAATGTTTCGCTATCGGCTTGCCATAAATTGCCACGCACACTCATTTTGGCCGGCGGTGTAGGAGGAGCTCGTCTCGCCCAAGGCTTCTACAACTTGTATTATAAAATGGCCTTGTCCGAAAAGTATCTTCCTGCAATTCCAGATACAAACGAACTAGCTCCCGCTTATAGTTCAACCCTACCACTACATATTGTGGTCAACACAGGCGACGACCTCGAATGGATGGGATTGAAAGTCTGTCCAGATCTAGATACCAACCTTTATACGCTGGCTGAACTAAATAGTGAAAAGCAAGGCTGGGGCTTAAAAGGCGATACCTGGTCGGCCCTAGATATGCTTAAACGCTGGCCAGAGAATCCAACTTGGTTCAACGTAGGTGACGCCGATCTGGCCTTGAGTTTGCAAAGAACTTACTGGCTAGGACAAGGCCTCAACTTAGCTCAGGTAAGTCGCCGCCTTTGTCTTGGTTTGGGGTTGCAACCATGCCTGTGGCCTATGTCTCTAGAAGAAGTGTCCACTTATGTAAATACTCCTCAAGGAGCTTTACCTTTTCAAGAATATTTTGTTAAAGGCAAAGCTCAGGCCACAGCTCTCAGTTTTACTTATCGCGGCTTGGCGGCGGCTCAGCCTCTGCCCGGCCTTTTAGATCTTATTTCCGAAGCCGAACTTATAGTGTTGGCTCCTTCCAATCCTTTTGTCAGCTTGTTGCCTATTTTAAGTTTGCCAGGCGTAAAGCAAGCAGTCCAAAAAAGCTCGGCTCATAAAATAGCCATTAGTCCTTTGGTAGGCAGCCGAGCTTTCAAAGGGCCTTTAAGCGCTATGCTCCAAACCGCCGGTTTACCTGTTTCCGTACTGGGATTGGCCCAATTGTACTCTAATCTAGTAGAAAAATTCTTCCTCGATCCCCAAGACCACTCTTTACAAAAACCACTCATGAATATGCATATTGACACAGTCTTAGCCGATTTAGAACTATCTTCAAAGGCGCAACGTCTAGCTTTAGCTGCTTTAGTCCTTAAGGAAGTACCTTCCTATGTACGCTAAACTTAAACCATATTTACTCGAATACGGACTGGCTTTGCTAATTTCACTAGCAGCCTCCACTTTGCTATTTGCCCCAGCTTGGCTGACTTCAAGCCTCATCTATGCTGGAGACTACACCGGTTCCGATTTATTGGACATGAACTTGCCTTTGCGTTTTTTGGCCGCTCAAGCTGTCAAAGAGGGCAGTTTGCCTTTTTGGAGTCCACAAATTGGTTGCGGTTTTCCGCTTCTAGCTGAAGGCCAAGCTGGAGTATTTTACCCTACTACTCTGCCTCTTTTTTGTCTTTTTTCCGTCGCTTGGGCCTCTAATTTTAGTATTATTTCCGCGCTAGCCTGGGCTTCTTTTGGTGGCTACGTGCTAGGAAGAATCCACGGTCTTTCTCGCTCAGCTAGCGCTTTAACGGCTTTAACTGTGGCTTTTAGTCCTATTCTTGTTTTTAGGCTCAAGCACTTAAATATGCTCCAGGCCGCCGTTTGGTTACCGCTCTCTTTTAGCGCCGTCAAACTTATTTGCACCTATGCTCCCCCAGCTAAAAGCTCAGCTTCCAACACCCTTGATACAGAAATCTTTCCAGCTTCTGTAGCTTACCGAAGTGGCCTTATACTTTTAGCTTTATGCTGGAGTATGCAAATTTTGGCTGGCCATCCTCACGCGACTTGTGTTTGCGGCCTGGGCACTTTAACTTACGCTTGCTTGCTCTGGCTTAAACGCCTAAATGACACGCGCCGGAACTTCTTACAAAACTCTTGGCCCATAGCCAAAGCCTTGCTTTTGAGCGCTTTAATTAGCGTAGCTCTCAGCGGCTTGCAGCTTTTACCCACCGCCGAATTGGCCTCTCAATCTAGCCGCGGCCATATTTACAGCTGGGATTCACTCAAACTGTTTCCCTTCACGTGGGAGCATTTTAAGCTCTTTTTAGACCCTTTTATGCTAGGCAATCCGGCCGCTGTTTCTACAGCTTCCGAATTAAAGCGCAACGTTATGATTGACGGCGTTTTCTGGGAGTCTATGCCCTATCTGGGGTGGGCGGCGCTTCTCTTTATGCCTTATGCCTTATGGCGGCGCCGCCATTTTCCCTGGGAAATAGGTGTAGCTACTATCATTCTCTTAGTGTTGGCTATGGGCCCTCAGGGATATTTATACTGGCTGCCCTGGAAACTGTGTCCCGGTTTTAGTCTTTTTCGCTTTCCGGCGCGTTTTTTAATGCCTTTTGGTACTATGGCCGCTCTGTGGCTAGGTTGTGGTTTTGAAGCCTTGCTGAGCGATTGGCCTAAAAAATGGCCCTCACATAGTCAGAACCTAGCTTCAGTAGCACTATTAGTTGCGGTTTGGATCAATTTTTATTGGACGACCAATGCTTACGTAACTTATTTGCCAACTTCTATTTTTGAGCGCCCCCTCACAGCTGACATGTGCGCTCAAGCTTCCCGTTTGGCCACACCTACAGTGCAAAACCACTGGGCTTCTCTAGTGCAAAAGAAAGGCTGGAAAAATTGTCAAGCGACCATAATTTCTCTTTTTCACTCTTTAGCTCCCGATTCAGCAGTATTTTGGGGCATTAAGCAAAACATTAACCGCACTATTTTCGAAGGTGGCATGTGTCTAACAGATTATGACGCCTTACAAAATGACTCTGTCAGCTCTCTAGGCTTTGGCCAAAAAGATGGGCAAAAGCTTATTCGTCTAGATAGCAAAAGTAGGTTGCTCTACAAGCTACAAAATGTCAGCCACATCTTAGCTTTTGAAAAAGTGGTTGAGGCCGACTTAACTCTCTATGAAACAATAGGAGAGACAGAGTTGCCAGGTTTAGCCGATCCTTTACGCATATATAAGATAAATGATCCCAAGCCACGCGCTTATCTGGCTTCTGCATACGTAAAAGGCCTACCAGCTATGCCAACTTATGCTTTTTTAGCTGAATACGGGCAAGAAATAGAATATGGCGATTTCGCAGCTTTACATGAAGAGAGCGAACGTCGTCCTCAATTTTATGATATTTCTCCACAAACGAACCAAAACCGAGCTAAAATGGTTCCTTTGCAAGATAGTGAATATTGCCACGTAATAAAAAATAAGCCCTTAGAGCTTAAGTTGGATGTAAACACTGCTCAAGAGAGGGCCTTACTTTTTACGGAAAATCGCTATCCAGCCTGGCAAGCTGAGCTTGACGGAAAAGAATTGCCAATATTTAGAGCCAATTTGGCTTTTATGGGATGCGTAATACCGCCAGGCCACCACACGGTGGAATTTAGGTTTGTGCCCAAAACTTTTTATTGGGGCTGCCTAGCTAGCTTAGTAGGCTTACTTCTGTTGGCTTGGCAAGTAAGCAGCTTTTGGCGCTTCAGAGGCTCACTCCCGCCAGCTAGCTCCAAGTAATTTTTTTGTCAAAGCAGCCCAATTTTCTGCGAGTTGTGGCTGTTTTTTGTTTTTACTCGCTAGCTGTAGCTAATCTTTACAGCCCTTTTGTTTATTAGTATCATAGGGGCGATATATTTTTTGCCGCTGTTATTTTAATTTTATTTATGAAAATTATCTTTATTGCACTTGCTATTATAGCTATTGGTATCGTTTTATTTTTTGCCTGGATCTACTTAAAGGTATGGATTAGACGGCGCATCAATTATGTTTTCAGCGATTTAGTTAAAGAAGGCGATTTGGAACAAGCCCAAAGTTGCTTTCAACGTACTTTAGAAGCAGCCCCACTCTTTTTAGCTTATAATCAAACTTTAGTCTGCGCAGCTATCAATCTCGACGAAGTCGATTCGGCTCAAAGTGTGCGCAATTTACGCTCTTTTTTCGATAAAGTTGCCGACTTTTATTTGAAACGCCAACCTCAATCCCACTTTGCCAATATCTTCGCTGCGGGCATTAAAAAGCGCAGCAATCCGCAATTGGCTAAACAATGCATAAAAAGGGCTATGCGCCGTAATCCTTCCTGGCAATTATGCAGTATTGGATGCATGGTGACCCGCGATTTTGATGTTTGCTCCTCAGCTTTAATGGGACGTGAAGCCTTGATAAAAATGCCCGTTATTGCCAAATATGCCGATGCCAGAGTAAGCGCTTCCATTTCCTTAGCCAAAACATTGGAAATTGTCGGTACTAGTAGAGCTGCAGCTCTGTGCTTACATCAATGCGCCAAAGAGACCAAAGATTACGATTTGCAACGCTATACAGAAGTAGATTTAACCTATGGCCTGGCCTATTTCGAGCAATCTTTAGGAAAAGGCGTAGCAGCGGCAGAGTTACTGGCCCAAATAAATGAAGTAGATATTTACACTCCCTATCTAGTACTGGAAGCCTCTTTATTTTACTTGGCCAACCATAAAGCCATCAAAGCGTTGCAATGCCTAAGCGAACTTAGCAAGCAAGCTGAAAAAGATTTGCCTTTATGGTATACAGACGGCGTTAAAGCTTACATAAGCGTAATTTCGTATATTACAAGCTTATATGAACAGAATAAGCTTGAGCCAGATCCTGACATTTTAGATCTGCACTTAAAAAATTTGAAAGACGCCGCCAATGCCTACCACAACATAAAATATATGCAAATTTTGGCTGCTGACGCTTGCTTGTGTGCCAACCAAAAGCGTCAGGCTCTGCTCTATCTGGAAAGAGCAGAAAAGCTTCCTTGGCAACCTATTGAAGAAATTGACGAAATTTCCGGCAGTGAAATTGAAAATGACAGCTCCCAATCGACTTTGGCCGGTCTAATCATGAGCCTGTCTATCCTCACTTTGTCCAGCTTTGCAACTACAGACAGAGCCCTTTGGCAATTGTACATGGATTTAGATCAAGCCGACGACGCCTTAGCTTTAGCCAAACGCACTATTCGTCAAGAAGCTTACGATTCTGCTTTGGAAGAAGCTTGGTGGCATTTTAAGGCTTACTTGGCTTCTGAAAAGTTAAATAAACACAAAGACGCCAAAGATTATCTGGATCAGGCTTCTAAATATTTAACTGAATATGAGCAAGACAATCACATACAAGGAATGCCTACTCCTATAGATCAGCTATTTGATACTTTAGCTGAACCGCGCAGCTTTGGCTCAGTAGATTATCATTTGTTAAAAGCTGAAATGGCTCTTTTGCAACCAGAAAAAGAGCAAGAAAGTTACACTTTGGCACTTATGGCCATCTTGTTCATTATGCGAGAGCATCCGCATCATTTATCTGTTCTGCGTTTCTTAGGCGAACTTATCGTAAAAGAAGGGCCCTCAGTCAGTGCCAATTTAGTGCTCAATAATCTGAAAGAGTGCTACACCACTATAGACGATTTACATTTGATGCACCGTTTGCAAGAGCTTCGTCTGCTTTCTGAAACTCAAGCTAAACCAGATATGTCGTCTTCAACCGAACCCAATGTTCCCACGCACGAATCACCAACAGAGCAAACAGTTGACTAAATAAAAATTGCCGCAGTCAAAAAAAATCTGCGGCAATTTTTGTTTTACCCCTTGCCAAAAGTATAGTATCTATGTATAATCACGCACGTAATATTGAGGCGTAGCCAAGCGGTAAGGCAGCGGCCTTTGGAGCCGCCATTCCCTAGGTTCGAATCCTAGCGCCTCAGCCAATAAGCCCTAATGTTCCTTTTCGGAGCGTGAGGGCTTTTTTTGTTTGCTAATTTTTTTGCTTCAATTGAGAAACAAAAACGTAAATATTCTCTTTAGATTAGCTTGGAGGAAGTCGCTGACTTCTCCACAAAAGACGAGAACCGATTTTTCTTTAAATACCAAAGTATATCTCCTTTGGAGGTTTTTATGAACAAATTCTCCCATGCCTTAGCTGCCGCAGCCATTTCTTTAGCTTTCGCCTGCCCCGCTTTGGCCTCTACTCCGGACGATTTTATCAGTGTCTCCGTAAATGGCGAAGTTCTCTATTTAGACCAGGCTCCCGTGCTCAAAGATGGCACCACCTTAGTGCCTATGCGCGGTATTTTTGAAGCCTTGGGCGCTCGCATCAAGTGGGACGCTCCCACCCGTACTGTTTTTGCTAATACCGCTTCCGAAGAAGCCTTAGCTGCTAATCCTCAGACCCCAAATACAGCAGTATCTCTTACCATCAACGCTCCAGAAGCTACAGTAAACGATCAAAAAGTTAAGCTTTTAGCTCCCGCTCAGATTATTGCTGGCAATACTATGGTGCCTTTGCGTTTTGTAGGCGAGGCTTTAGGTGCCAACGTCAAGTGGGACGGTCAGCACCGCTTAATCCGTGTTTTATCCGATAAAGCCAAACTTAGTATTGCCGAAAACAAAGCCGACGGATCTATCGTTAAGATTACCGCCCCTGACAACCAAGTGACTTATATGTATATTAAGCATGAAGCCGACGCCCCCAGCACTTGGGACTTGGCAGGTTTGAAGCGCCTCCAAGTGGGCGGCCAGGCTGGCGTAGTCAAAGTATTGGACGAAGCCTTGGCTAGTTCTGCTTATACTCGTACTTTAGACAATTACACTACCGCCGAATACACCACCGAGCAGCGCTTGGAAATACTGAAGCAGCTTGGTATTGATACAGCAGACATCAACAAAGTAGCTATCAGCTTAATCACCAACTATATTCAGAACCGCAAACAGAACTTACAATTGGTAGCTTTGCTCGGTGTTATTTGCAGTAATAAAGATCTGGTTTTGGATGATGAAGTCAGAGGTCAGGTTATGGCCTTCTTAGTCAACAAATTGCAAAACGGCGATCCTAAGCTCGATTCCAACAGCAATAACGTCTTGAAACGTCAATGTTTGCTTTCTTTAGCTTTGGCTCGCAAAGTTAGCCCCGAAGCTTTACGCGCTGTAGTTAAATTTTATGAGACAGAAACTAACAACTATTGCTTGAGCCCTATGGCTTTCTTCTTCCTCAATCACGCCAGCGACATTAAAGCTCTCAGTGACGGACAAGATTTACTCGACCGCGTAAGTGCAGTCAACTCTATGTATACAAAACAAGTAGCCGAAGCTGTTACCAAAGGCTTAACTCGCCAGGCCGACAGTCTTAAACCCATCGTGCCCGTTTCTTCTGCTGCCGCTCCTCTTAAAGCCGAAGAACTTGAAGCTATCGGTGGACAGTCTGCTGTTCCTGCCCAGACTGCTGCTCCTGCTCAGTCTGCCGCTCCTGCTCAGACCGCTGCTCCCGCTCAGTCTGTCGCTCCTGCTCAGTCTGCCGCTCCCGCTCAGTCTGCTG